>CAIWVR010000147.1 GCA_903916165.1 uncultured Hyphomicrobiales bacterium
CGGCCGACCCCTTCGAAGCTGCCAGACCGCCCCACGCCGAAAAGCGGCCGCATGTCTTTGAAGTCCATGGCGTTTCGATCGCGGATGATTATGCGTGGCTGAAGGCGGACAATTGGCAGGAGGTCCTGCGCGACCCAGCCGCACTGCCCGACGATATTCGCGCCCTGCTCGAGGCCGAAAATGCCTATGCGACCCAGATGCTCGCACCCGGCGAGGACCTGCGTGCCCATTTGTTTGCAGAAATGCGCGGACGCATCCGCGAGGATGATGTCGACGTGCCCGCCCCCGACGGTCCCTTTGTCTATTACCGCAAGCATCGTCAGGGCGGCCAACATCCACTGTTCTGCCGCCGCTCACGCGAGACCGCCGGCGACGAGCAGATCATGCTCGATGGCGATGCGCTGGCCTCAGGCAAGCCTTTCTTCCAGTTCGGCGGCGTGAGGGCCTCGCCCGACCACAGCAAGCTTGCCTGGTGCGCAGATGAAAAAGGCTCCGAACTCTTCACCATGCGGGTGCGCGATCTCGCATCCGGCACCGACCTGCCCGACGAGGTGATCGAAACCTCCGGCTCTGCCATCTGGAGTGCCGATGGCGCGGCTTTTCTCTATGTCCGGCTCGATGACAACCATCGCCCGCATCGCGTCATGCAGCATGTGCTGGGCACGTCGGCGGCGCGCGATGCGGTCGTGTATGAAGAACAGGACCCCGGCTGGTTCGTCGGACTCCGGCGCACGCAATCGCGACGCTTCTGCGTGATCGACCTGCACGATCATGAATCCAGCGAAGAGCATCTGATCGACCTCTCCGACATCAGCGCGCCGCCGCGGCTTGTCGCTGCGCGCAGGCCGGGCCTGCGCTATGAATCGGAACATCATGGCGAGACGCTGATCATCTCGACCAATGCGGACGGTGCGGAGGATTTCAAGCTCGTCACGGCAGATGTCGCAACATTGGGCGCGTGGCGCGATTTCATCCCCCATCGCCGCGGCCGCATGATCATGTCTCATGTAGCGCTCGCGCAGCATCTGGTGCGGCTGGAGCGCGAGGATGGACTGCCGCGCATTCGCATTCGAGACATGCTCGACGGTCACGAGCATGAGATCGCGCTCGACGAGGAGGCCTATTCGCTTGGTCTCGAAAACATGCTCGAGTTCGACACGCAGACGTTGCGCTTCTCCTACTCGTCGATGACGACGCCGCGCGAGATCTTCGACTACGATCTGCGCACGCGCGAACGCGTGTTGCGCAAGCGGCAGGAGATCCCCTCAGGGCATGATGCAAGCCAGTATGTGACACGCCGCATTTTCGCGCCCGCGCATGATGGCCAGAGCATTCCGGTGTCGCTTCTGTATCGCCGGGACATTGCGCTTGACGGCTCCGCGCCCCTGCTGATGCAGGGCTATGGTGCCTATGGTCATGCAAGTCCGGCCTCGTTTTCGGCGGCGCGGTTTTCACTCGTCGATCGCGGCTTCGTCTACGCCATCGCCCATGTCCGGGGCGGCACCGACAAGGGCTGGCACTGGTACGAAGACGGCAAGCTTGCGCGCAAGCCCAACACATTCGCCGATTTCATTTCAGCCGCGCGCCATCTCTGCGTGGAAAAATACACGCGCGAGGGCCGCATCGTCGCGCTCGGCGGCAGCGCGGGCGGCATGCTGATGGGTGCGGTCGCCAATATGGCACCGGACCTGTTTGCGGGAATCATTGCGGATGTTCCATTCGTCGACGTGCTGAACACCATGCTTGATGCGGACCTGCCGCTGACGCCGCCTGAATGGGTCGAATGGGGCAATCCGGGCAAGGATGAGGACGCGTTCCAGACCATCCTGTCCTACTCGCCCTACGACAATGTCCGCGCCCAGGCCTATCCCGCCATGCTCGTCGAGGCAGGGCTGACCGATCCGCGCGTGACCTATTGGGAACCTGCAAAATGGGTCGCGCGATTGCGTGAACGCATGACAGGTGGCGGTCCGGTCATCCTGCTCACAAATATGGAGGCCGGACATGGCGGAGCCTCCGGGCGCTTCCACGCGCTGAAAGACGTGGCGCGTGAATATGCTTTCGCCATCGACTGCGTGCAAGGCGAGCGCGGGGTCTAGGTGGCGCCACGCTCAATGAAGGCCCGCAACTCGACGAGCGACATGAAGCGATAGGAATTGCCAGCCGGCGTCTCGGCGGTGATCGAACCGTCCGAGAACATCATATAGGCGACATCATTGGCGCGATAGCGTCCGATCTCGACCGGCGCAGCGTGGCTGGCGGCGCTGTCGAGCGCCAGGGCCATGTCTTTGGCCGCGGGCTCCTTGTCAGAGGCCAGATATGGATCATCCTGCGAAACATCCTCTCGGTCTGCCTGCGCATCGTCCGTCAGTGGCGGCTCGAGAGGCTCCGCGCGACTGACGGAGGGCGGCGGCGTGAGAAGGCTTGTCTCTTGCGGCTTGTCGTCGCCGGCCAGAGCGCGCTCAAGCCAGTCATTGCTGAAGGGATCGACGGGGGCAGGCTGCTGGTCGTGCGCAGCCTCCTCAACGGCGACGATATCCGCCTCAACCTGGGGCCAAATGACCTCATTCACCTCGGCCCGGCGAGAACCGGACGCCGTCTCTAAATGGGGCGCGGCAGTCTCGACAGGTTCGTCGGCCGCGTGACGGGCCAGCGCCGCACGGCCCATCCTTTCCTCCGGCGGCCGCCGCTGTTGGAGAGAAGCTGGCATATCCCGGTTGACGGGCGCGCCTGACTTGCCGTGCCGGAGCCAGCCGAAGCCCGTGCGCGTTTTGTATTTGCCCGTCTTGAGCGGCAAAATGGGTTCGACACGCCCATCCGCCTCCGTCTCCCCGGCCGGCGGAAACACAAATTCGAAATCGCGAAGGGCGGCGGGGCGCGGAGCGGGCGTGGCCTCGCGCGTGGCCTCGCGCATGGCCTCGCGCATGGGCTCGCGCATGGGCTTGGGCTTGGGCTTGGGATAGCGTGCCGACGCGGGTTCGGGTGCCGCCGCCTCCGGCATCAGGCTCTCCAGCGTCGGCAGGGCCTCCACCGACACTTCGCGCGGCGGCGGCGGCACATCATGCAAGGCATGCTGAAGGCGGTTCATCGCCGCGGCGTCGGCGGCCGCGGATGGCAGCTCGCGCCGCCGCAGGCCAGACGCGCTCGTCGCGGCGATCAGTTGCTCGATGCGTCCGATCAAGACGGCCATGCCAAGCACGACGACACCAGCCCCGAGCAAGACAGCGCCAGCAATAAAGGTCGCCCAGCCGCGCTCCATCTGAATGATGCTGCTGCCAGTCAACAGGGCGTAAACGCCCGCGACGCACAGGAGCACCCCCGCTACGGCTACCGTCCACTTCATTTCGTCACGTTCCCAATTCTTCCACAGTCCTTGCCGCAGCCATCTTGGACCGTTCTTCAAATGTAGCCTGAACGGGGTGTATTTGGCAAAAGCGCCAAGCCCCAGGTCAGATGGCGGGACCTGTCCGACCCAATGCGTGTCGCCCGGCCAGCTCCGCAGAGATTGGATGCGCACGGACCGTTGCCCTCCGGGCCACACCTCCTTAAGTATGGCGGCGAGCCCGCGCGGGATCCCCCGCACTCAGGGCCGCCATCCATTCCGAGGAGCGCATCCCGATGTCCTTCAGCCTTCCCGACCTCCCTTATGCCCACGACGCCCTCCAGCCGATCATGTCGAGGGAGACCCTCGAATATCACCACGACAAGCATCATCTCGCCTATGTGACCAATGGCAACAATCTGCTGAAGGGCACGGAGTGGGAAGGCAAGTCGCTTGAGGAGATCGTCAAGGGCTCGTTCGGCAAGAACGCCGGCCTCTTCAACAATGCCGGCCAGCACTATAACCATCTGCATTTCTGGAAGTGGATGAAGCCCAATGGCGGCGGCTCCATTCCGGGCGCACTGGAAAAGGCCATCGTCGATGGCTTGGGTTCCGTCGACAAGATGAAAGAAGATTTCATCCAGGCCGGCGTCACGCAGTTCGGCTCGGGCTGGGCCTGGCTTGCCGTCAAGGATGGCAAGATCGTCGTCATGAAGACCGCGAATGGCGAAAGCCCGCTGGTCCAGGGTGCCTCGCCGATCCTCGGCTGCGACGTGTGGGAGCATTCCTACTACATTGATTATCGCAACCGTCGCCCCGACTATCTCAAGGCCTTCGTCGACCAGCTCGTGAACTGGGACTATGTCGCCGAAATGTATGCTGCGGCGATCAAGTAAGCTTTTTAGCCCATCATCAAATGGAACCGGCGGCCGCAGGGGCGCCGGTTTTGACGCCGTCATGGCAAGCCAAGCGAAACCATGACGAAATTCACATTTACGGACGCGCAGCCAGCACATCCCTGAAGCGGTCCGACAGCAGGAACTCCAGTTCCTGCTCGCGCGAATAGGTCGCCGGATCGATCTGCTCCAGTTCGTAATCCACGCGGCCCGGATGGCACATGATGAGATGGCGCTGGCCCGGTGCCAACAAATAGCGCGAAAAATCACTGGCGTAGCTGCGCTGCGGATCGAACGCCGAATAACCGGCGAAGCCCTCATTCGTCACAAAGCCATGCGCCTGCGCCGCCTTGCCAAATCCCCTGCCCGCCAGCGCGACAATCAGCGCCTTGGGCACTTCGACGCCGCGTTTCAGGATGCGGCTGAACCGGTCAGCACTGTCGCGCATCCAGATCTGCCCGGACAATCCACGCGCGGTCGCCGCCTCGAACAGCCAGTCGCGGATACCGGGCAGCATATGGACATGCTGGTGGCCGTCGATAAAGGCGGGCGCGCGCCCGTAATGGTCGCCAAAGGCGTCGATCTGCGCCGCAATCTCGGCGCGGATCTCGGCTTTCGGCAGGCGTCTTGCCTGCGACAGGCGGATGAGGGCTCCAATCGAGGGCAGCTTGCCATTGGGTGCCAGGGTCGGCATCCGCGTCAATGGCGGCCCAAGCGTAAGATCGAGATGCAGGCCCGCCTCCACTGCGGAGCCAAGGCTGGCAAGGTCGCGCGCGGCAATGTTCCAGAACGGCCGCGTCGTCATGGCCCCTGTCGCGTCGAGCCGCCCCGCCTCCACAGCCTCCAGAATTCCCGAGGATACCGCCTGCGTCAGGCCATAATCATCAGCGCATATCTTCAAATCTCGGGCGAGCATGAGCGGTTCCGGGCCTCGGGAGACCGTTCACATTACCCCGAACAGGGATTGCGGCAAGCTTGCGAATGCGAACGGGCTCCCCTTGCGCAAACGCCACGCCCGCAATAGGCATCGATAAGGGCGACACTTTCGCGCCCCGGAACGTGACACGCATGCACAGCACCGACACCGCCATGGGTACGCCGGAACTCACCGTCCTGGTCCCGGTCTTCAACGAGGACGACAATATCGAGGCCCTGCTCGCACGGCTCACGCCCGTGCTCGAGCGGGTCGTCGCGTCGCATGAGGTCCTCTTTGTCGACGATGGCTCCTCCGACGCAACGATGGAGACGCTGCGGCGCGTGCATGCGCAGGACAAGCGCTGCCGTGCTGTGTCGTTCAGCCGGAATTTCGGCAAGGAAATCGCCATTGCCGCAGGTCTCGACCATGCGCGCGGACGCGCGGTCGTCATCATCGACGCCGATCTGCAGCATCCGCCCGAGGTGATCGAGCAGTTTGTCGCAAAATGGCGCGAGGGCTACAAGAATGTCTACGGCTCGCGCGTCGACCGCAATGCCGACTCGCCCCTGCGCCGGATGCTGACGCGCCGTTTCTACGCGATCTTCGAGCAATTCGGCGAAACCGGCCTGCCCAATGGCGCCGGCGATTTCCGCCTGCTCGACCGCCAGGCCGTCGAGGCCTTGAAGACGATGGGCGAGCGCGCGCGGTTTTCCAAGGGTCTTTACGCCTGGATCGGCTTCAAGTCGGTCAGCGTGCCCTTCGAGGTCGCCGAGCGCCATGCGGGCGTGTCGAAATTTTCCTATCGCAAGCTGACGCGCTTTGCGCTCGACGGGCTGATGTCCTTCTCGACGCTGCCGCTGAAAGTCTGGACCTATGTCGGCGTCTTCGTGTCGATGTTCTCGCTGCTCGCCGCCGTTTATTACATCGTCCAGACGCTGAGGCATGGCATCGATGTGCCCGGCTACGCGTCCTTGATCGTGTCGATCATGTTCTTCGCCGGCATCCAGCTGCTCACGCTTGGCATTATGGGCGAATATATCGGGCGCATTTTTGCGGAGGTGAAGCGGCGGCCGCTCTATCTCGTCGCCGAGCGCATCGAGGACGATGGCACCGTGGTGCCGCTCGATCCGGCGCGGCCCAGCATCACTGCGCGCCGCTGAATATGTACAGGAACCTGCTCTCGGTCGCCGGCATGACGCTGCTGTCGCGCGTGACGGGGTTCCTGCGCGATGTCGTGCTCGGTGCCATTCTCGGTGCCGGCGCACTGGCCGATGCCTTCTACATCGCCTTCCGGCTGCCCAATCATTTCCGCGCCATTTTCGGGGAAGGCGCCTTCAACGCGGCCTTCGTGCCAAGCTATGCGCGCGTGCTGGAGACACAGGGCGACGATCATGCCCGCCGCTTTGGCGGACAGATCCTGTCGCTGCTGCTGATCTCGCAGATCGTGCTGCTTGGCCTCGCGTGGAGCTTCACGACTGAACTCGTCGCCCTGCTGGCACCGGGGCTCGCCGAACGGCCCGAACAATTCGCCCTCGCCGTGACGATGACGCGCATCACATTCCCCTATCTCACCTGCGTCACGCTGGTGACGCTGCTGTCGGGCGTGCTCAACACGCACGGCAAATTCGCCGCCGCGGCCTTTGCGCCAGTGCTGCTCAATCTCGTGATGGTCGGCTTTCTCCTCATCGCCTTTCTGTTTCCAAACGCCGGCGTCGCCGCGAGTTTCGGCATTGCGGCCGCGGGCGTTCTCGAACTCGCGCTGCTGATCGGCGCGGCCAGACGTGCCCGCGTTCTGAGCCCGCTGGTGCGCCCACGCTGGAGCGCCGACACAAAGCAGTTCTTCAAAGCGCTTGGCCCCGCCGTGATCGGCTCGGCAGGCGTGCAGATCGCCATGTTCGCCGACACGATCATCGGCTCGCTGCTGCCCACGGGGGGCGTCTCGTCGATCTATTACGCGGACCGCATCTATCAATTGCCGATCGGCGTCATCGGCATTGCGGCAGGCACCGTGTTGCTGCCGGAGATGAGCCGGCGTCTGGCGGGGGGCGACGAGAGCGGCGCCTTTCACGCGCAGAACCGGACGATGGCGCTCACCATCGCGCTCTCGGCCCCCTTCTTCGTCGCCTTCACGCTGATCCCCGATGTCATCATGCGCGGCGTCTTCCAGCGCGGTGCCTTCACCGAAGAGGCGGCGCAGGCGTCCGCCCGCGTGCTGGCCGCCTATGGCTACGGCCTCTTCGCCATCGTGCTGATCCGCTCGGCAGTGGCGAGCTTTCAATCGCGCGGCGACACGCGCACGCCGATGTTCGTATCGCTCACTGCCGTCGCCTTCAATGTCGCGCTGAAGATCGTGCTTTTCACGCCTTTCGGCGCGGCTGGCCTTGCCGCCGCAACAGCCGCAGGTGCCTGGGTGAATTTCAGCCTGCTGGTGATCCTGGCGCGCCGCGCGGGGGCGATGCGCTTCGACCCGCTGCTGGGCAAGGTCGCGCTGGCGAGCGGGCTGGCGGCCCTGGCACTGGCGGCGGTCGCCGTTTTCGGGCGTGCGCCCTCAGCGGAGCTGGCTGGCCGCTTCGAGGGCCTTGACGCCGAGGCGCAGCTTGCCATCCTGGGCTTGTCGGGGATGCTCGTCTACGGGCTGGCCCTGTGGGCCCTCTTGCGGGCCTTCGGGGTGAGCGCCACCAAACTGCGTCCGCCTGCGCGCAAGCCGCCGGTGTGACGCGCCCGGCGACGCCCTTGGCAGAAGGGCGTGCTTGCGGGCGCGGCGCTGCTGTGGCCTTTAAACTCTATGTCTTTGACACCTATGGCACGCTGTCCGACGTCCATTCCGCCGTCGCCCGCCACCTATGCGCTGATCGAGGCCCGTTTCGGCAGTGCTCCGGCCGAGGTCTGCTTCCTCTCGTCCAACCGCTGGGATATAGCGGGCGCGACCGCATTCGGCCTGCGCTGCATCTGGGTGAACCGCCTCGGTCTGCCCGACGAATATGCAGAGCTGGCCCCGTCTGCGGTGGTGGGCAGCCTCGAGGGGCTGCTTGCACTTGACCCGTGAATGCCATGCCAGGGACGGAATGGGAATGAAGCAGCCTGTGATCCTCAACGATGTCGCCACGCTGCGCGCGCTGGTCGCGACCTGGCGCCGGGCGGGCGACACGATTGCGCTGGTGCCGACCATGGGCGCGCTGCATGCGGGCCATGTCTCGCTGGGCAAGATCGCCAGGGCGCGCGCCAGGCGCGTGATCTATTCGATCTTCGTCAACCCGACGCAATTTGCGCCCCACGAGGATTTTGCAGCCTATCCGCGCACCTTTGAGGACGATATTGCCCGGCTTGCCGCCCTGGGCGCCGACGCGGTTTTCGCGCCCACCTCCGCGATCATATATCCGGCGGGCTTTGTCACGACCGTGTCGCTGAAAGGCCCGGCCATTGCGGAGCTGGAAGACCGCTTCCGCCCGACGCATTTCGCCGGCGTTGCCACAATCGTGTCGAAGCTGCTGATCCAGTGCATGCCCGACATTGCCATTTTCGGCGAGAAGGATTTCCAGCAGCTCGCAGTCATCCGCCAGATGGCGCGCGACCTCGACCTGCCGACGCAGATCGAAGGCGCACCAACGCTGCGCGAGGCAGACGGCCTCGCCATATCATCGCGCAATGTCTATCTCTCGGCAGCCGAGCGCGCCGCGGCACCGCTCCTGCATCGTGTGATGCGTGAGGCGGCCAGCGCCATTGCCGCTGGCGAAAATCCGTCCGGCGTGCTGGACTATAGCCGCCAGCGCATTGAACGGGGCGGCTTCTCGCTCGACTATCTGGACTGGCGCGATGCCGCCACAATGGGCGCACCCGCGCCCGACCGCCCGTCCCGCCTGCTGGTGGCAGCGCGCATCGGCACCACGCGGCTGATCGACAATCTGGCCGTTCCTGCGGGAGAGAAGGCATGAGCTACGCGACCGACGCCCCGAAAAAGGACCTGACCCTGACAGAACTCGGACGCATGCGCGCCCAGGCGGAAAAGATCGCCATGGTCACCTGCTATGACGCGACCTTCGCCACCGTGCTGGAGCGCGCGGGCGTCGACGTATTGCTGGTGGGCGACTCGCTGGGCAATGTCATCCAGGGGCAGAAGACCACGCTGCCGGTGACGCTCGAGCAGATGGAATATCACACCGCCTGCGTGGCGCGCGCGGGCACGGCCTGCTTCATCGTCGCCGACATGTCGTTTGGCTCCTATCAGGAAAGCCCCGACCAGGCGTTCCGCAATGCCGCACGTCTCATGGCAGCGGGCGCACAAATGGTGAAGCTGGAGGGCGGTGCCCATGTCGCACCGACCGTGCGCTTTCTCGTCGAGCGCGGCGTGCCAGTCTGTGCGCATGTCGGGCTGACGCCACAATCCGTGCACCAGCTCGGCGGCTATCGCGTGCAAGGCAAGGACACAGAATCCGCGCGCGTACTGCACGACGATTCCCGCGCGCTGGAAGATGCGGGCGCGGCGATGATCGTGCTTGAGATGATGCCCGCGAGTTTGGGCCGGAGCATCACGCAGGCGCTGGCGCGCATGGCGACCATCGGCATCGGCGCCGGCCCCGATTGCGCGGGCCAGGTGCTGGTGCTGCACGACATGCTCGGTGTGTTCCCCGGCAAGAAGCCACGTTTCACCAAGAATTTCATGACAGGCGCGGAGTCGATCGAAGCCGCCGTGCGGGCTTACGTGCAGGACGTGAAAAGCGGCGCGTTTCCGGCGCCGGAGCA
>CAIWVR010000148.1 GCA_903916165.1 uncultured Hyphomicrobiales bacterium
CGGGGCGACAACCCCGAGCCGGGGTGAGGGCGTTTGCCATTGCGCCCGTCCAACCGCCCTCATCCGTCATGCTTCGCATGACACCTTCTCCCGCGCTGCGGGAGAAGGAAGTGGGCCCCGATTCTTCCCCTTCGGTGCAGGGCGGCCTGCGACCTTCGTCCGCACCCCTTTTCAGGTGGTTAAATCTCAATAAAAACAATAAGTTATATAATATCAGCCGAACCTTGACACGCCTGAGCCCCGACAATATGGTGCGCCCGGCTCAAGAGGGCCTCTTCTCTTCTGACTCACGACTGTCTCATCGCAATCATCTGCTCGCCGGGCGGCCAGCCGGATCCGCAACCTCGAAGGTTGGTCAACGGACACGAGGCTCGCCTGAAACCGTTACGGCCCTGGTGGTCCAACTCACGGGAGAGCGGTCTTGGCGCATGAAAACAGGCCTGACGGGGACGAGGAAAAGGCCCTGAAGGCGCGGCTCGAGGCTCTCTCGGCGGCACTCGACAGGCGGCAGGCCGATCACGTGGATCGGGCTGATGCCGAAGCAGCCAACCTGCGGACGGGACGCGCCATGAGCCTCGGCTTTCGCGTCCTCTCGGAATTTGTTGCGGGCATGATCGTGGGCGCCCTCATGGGGTGGCAGTTCGATGTGTGGCTCGGAACGAAACCGGTGTTTCTGATCATCATGACGATGTTCGGAACGGCTGCAGGGTTCTGGAACGTGTACCGTTTGGCGTCCGCTCCCACGGGATCGCAGGGCGGCGGCGGGAAACGTCCCGACTAGTTTTGTTCGAAACGCGCGATGCGCGACAGACAGGGGCTGAGAAGTGGCGACAGGCAACGCGATCGATCCGATCCACCAGTTTATCGTGACCCCGCTGGCGCAGATCCGCATCGGCGGCATCGACGCGTCCTTCACCAATGCCTCGCTGTTCATGGTCATCGTGCTGCTCGCGATCACTTTCCTGATGATCATCGGCACGGCCCAGAAAAGCGTCGTTCCCGGCCGGCTGCAGTCGGTCGCGGAAATGTCCTATGAATTTGTGGCCTCCACCGTGCGCGGCACGACCGGCACCGAGGGCATGAAGTTCTTCCCGCTGGTCTTCACCATCTTCATGTTCGTGGTGTTCTCGAACGTCATCGGCATCATCCCCTACACATTCACGGTGACGTCGCAGATCATCGTCACCTTCGCGCTCGCCGCGCTCGTCATCCTGACGGTCATCATCTACGGCGTGATGCGTCACGGGACGCATTTCCTGCATCTCTTCGTGCCGTCGGGTGTCGCACCCGCGCTTCTGCCCTTCATCGTGCTGATCGAGGTGATCTCGTTCATCTCGCGGCCGATCTCGCTCTCGGTTCGTCTCTTCGCGAACATGCTGGCGGGCCACATCACGCTGAAGGTGTTCGGCGCCTTCGTCGCCCTGCTGCTGGGTTCCGGCGTCTGGGCTGCCATGTCGCCGCTGCCGCTCATCGGCATCGTTGCGTTGACGGCGTTCGAACTGCTGGTTGCATTCCTGCAGGCTTACGTCTTCGCCATCCTCACGTGCGTCTATCTCAACGACGCGCTCCATCCGGGTCACTGATAAATATCTGAACAACAAATGGTAGACCCACATCAACCTCTGAAGGAGTTTCAAAATGGATCCTGTTGCAGCTAAATACATCGGCGCCGGCCTCGCGACCATCGGCATGGGTGGCGCAGCCATCGGCGTCGGCGCGATCTTCGGCCAGTTCCTCTCGGGTGCCCTGCGCAACCCGTCGGCGGCTGACGGCCAGTTCGGCCGCGCGTTCATCGGCGCGGCGCTTGCCGAAGGCCTGGGCGTGTTCTCGTTCCTCGTCGCCCTGCTGCTCCTGTTCGTGGTCTAATCACGGATCCGCGCGGCCGCTGCGCTCACCTGCGCGCGGCCGCGCTTTTTGCTTTTCTCCAAACCAACCGGACGACCCATGGCAACGACCGATCACGGCCACAAGGCTGGCACAG
>CAIWVR010000149.1 GCA_903916165.1 uncultured Hyphomicrobiales bacterium
GACACTGGACCCCGGCACGGGCGCGCGCGAGCGCATGTTGCGCGATATCCTCGACACTCTTGTCACCTTTGTCGGCGTGCTCGACCTGCAGGGCCGCGTGGTGGAAGCCAATCGCACATTCCTCGAGGCGGCGGGGCTGATGCGCTCCGACGTCATTGGCAAGTTCTTCTGGGACTGTCCCTGGTGGACGTGGTCGAAGGGCATGCAGGAGCGGCTGCGGCAGACGGTGGCACGGGTGGCCGCGGGCGAGACGCTGCGCTATGACGCGTCCATGGGACTTCCTGGCCGCGCTCCCGTCACGCTGGACTTCCAGATGGCCCCCTTGCGGGGCGATGACGGGGCTGTCGTGCGGCTTGTCGCAAGCGGCACCGACATCACCTGGCGAAAGCAGGCCGAGCGTGAGTTGCAGATAACCCTGCTGCGCAGCGAGCTGGCGCTGGACGCCGGACAAACCGGTGTCTGGGAATACGATCTCGTCACCGGCGAGACAAGCTGGGACCCGCGCATGCGGGCCCTGTTCAACACACAAGCCGATGTTCCGGTGACGCGGGATATGATCGAGGCCATGATCGACGTCAAGGATTGCCTGCGCATGCGCGAGGCTTTGACAGCGGCGACCGATGCGTCTGGTGACGGCGAATATGAGGTCGAGTTCCGGCTGGCCGGCGCGCACCACTTGTCCCATGAACGCTGGCTGATGGCACGCGGCCGATGCCTTTTCGAGGGCGGGGTTGCCGTTCGCCTGATCGCCATTGCCCGCGACATCACCGACCGCAAGCAGCGCGAAACCCACGTCCACATGCTGATGCGCGAGATCGCGCATCGCTCGAAGAATCTGCTCGCCGTGATCCAGGCCATGGCGCGCCAGACCGCGACAGCAGGCGGCACGGCCAAGGACTTCGAGACCCGCTTCACCGCCCGGCTCGACTCACTGGCCAGTTCGCAGGACCTGCTCGTCATGCAAGACTGGCATGGTGCCAGCCTGCGCGATCTCGCGCACTCCCAACTCGTCCATTACGCCGATCTCATCGGACAGCGCATCCTCATCGACGGCCCCGATGTGATGCTCAAGCCCGAGGCGGCGCAAAATATCGGCCTCGCCCTGCATGAATTGTCCACCAATGCAGCGACATACGGTGCCCTGTCGGACATCGGCGGCACGGTGCATCTGCACTGGAGCGTGGTGCGCGACAGGGAAGACGCGCTGCTGTGCCTGGTCTGGCGCGAGACCGGCGGCCCCGCAGTGTCGCCGCCCGTCCGTGAAGGTTTCGGCCATAAGGTGTTGCAGCGCATCGCTGCCCATGCGCTCGAGGGCAAGGTCACGCTCGACTTCGCCCCCGACGGACTGGTCTGGTGCCTGGACATCCCGACATCCTATATCGTCCACGGCCGCAGGCCCGATCCTGACGACATTGAGAGCGGACCCGGCAGCATGAGCGCGCCGGGGGCGGGCTTGAGCGGACCGGGGCGGGCGGGCGCGACACGTCTTTGACTTTGGCCCTGACATGAACCCGCTCGCGTGCCTCCGCCTCATCGGGCCACAAGGGGCACGGGCCTATATAGGCCGATGCGCCTTGATCCGAGGACAGGGTCCCGCAAATCCCCCCTGTATCCCGGCCGCAGGTTGGCTATGATCAATCCGCGCACGGGCGGCAAACGCTTGGCGAGCTAAAACAATGTTGTTGGGGTCAGAGCAATGCCTTTTACGATGTCGCAATCATCCTTGCCGGTCCTCATCACGGGGCTCAACGCCCTGTCGAGCATCCTCGACAAGGCCGTTGAATTCGCCGCAGCCAAAAAGATCGATGAATCGGTGCTTCTCCAGATGCGCCTCGCGCCGGACCAATTTCCGCTGGTTCGGCAGATCCAGATTACGACCGATTCAGCCAAGAATGGCTCTGCCAGAATGGCCGGCGTCGAGCCGCCAAAGCATGCAGACAAGGAAGCCAGCTTCGCAGAGCTGAAAACGAGAATAGCCGAAACGATTGCGTTTCTCGAAACCATAGACGCAAGCGCGTTCAATGCCGGGGCCGACAGGCAGATTCATTTTCCGCTCGGGAAGCTCTATAAGGGCGAGATGAAAGGCGACGATTACGTCACCCATTTCATGCTGGCCAACTTCTATTTCCACTACACCACGGCCTACGCCATCCTGCGTCATGCCGGCGTTGATATCGGCAAGATGAGCTTCCTTGGCTCCATCCCGCTGACCCGCACGCCGGTGTAGAAGGCGACCACTCCGCTGGCGGCGACGCATGATCGCGGCCAGCGTTGTTTTTGTGGTTTGAAGCTGAACCTCGCCACGGTGAAGCCTCATGATATGTCGCTCCCCCGCCCGAAAAACTCCGGCGGCCGCACGACGCTTCACCGCCCGGAAATCGCGGACGCCCATTGGCTCGAAAATATGGGGAGAGGGAAGGTCACATGAGTCCCGGAGCGGGCACGGGCGAGCGGTTTGGAAAATCTGCTGAACCATTGCTTGCCAGGCATGAAAACCAGCGGGAGAAAATGCGGATTTCCTTATCTAAGATATTGAAAGTAAATGGCGTCCCGGAAGGGATTCGAACCCCTGACCTACGGTTTAGGAAACCGTTGCTCTATCCTGCTGAGCTACCGGGACGCGGTCTTTCAACCCCCGCCCCGACGTTCGGCGACAGGCGAGCGACGCACTATTCGCGCAAACGCGCGTTGCGTTCAAGAGCCATCCCTGTCATCGGCTGGCTTCTGGCATCGGCTCCGGCCATGGCGCAAGCCTGTGGCGGCCCGTTGGCACCGATCGGCGCGGCCGCACATGTGCGGGAGCGGCTCGAAATCGCGTTCGAGGATGGACGCCTCGCCGCCCAGGCCGGATTGGCACCCTTCGCGCAGACAGCCCGGGACCGGGGCCGGTTCGAGATCGCGCGCACCGCCCTGGAGGCACGGCTGAGCGGTGTGAGCCTGGCCGCTCCGGTGCCCCTGCCCCGGGAAGACCGCTGGGGCCGCATCACCGGACATTTCCACACAGGGCCAGACAATCTTGGCCTGTGGCTGGCCGCAACCGGGCTTGCGCGCGTGGCACCTGCGCCGGGTGACGCCTGCGGGCACCTTTTTCTGGATGCCGAGGCAAAAGCGCGGGCAGCCAAGCTTGGTCTCTGGTCCGATCCATATTATTCCATTATCGCAGCGGAGAATGTGGCGGCACTCCTGTCGCGCGCAGGTGAATTTGTGCTGGTTGAAGGACGTATCGCCCGGCTCGGACAAACCTCCGCCCGATTTTATCTCGACTTTGGACAGGCCAGAGGCGTTGACTTGAGCGTGACCATCTCAAAACAGGCGGCAACAGCTTTGGCCGCAACTGGTGTGCGACCCGAATCGCTGCCTGGACGGCGCGTGCGCGTCCGCGGCCTGCTCGAACATCGTCCGGGCCCGTCGATCGACCTGACCTCCCCACTTGCCCTTGAAATGATCGGGCGCTGAATCATGGTGGGGGACTTCGCCTTGAACGGTCCGTCGATTCCTATCCGCCCCGCAGCGGTACTGCTGCTCGCCTTGAGCCTTGCCGGCTGCGCTGCCCTCGATCCCGGGGGTCGCAAGGCCGAATTGCCGGCAGTGCCGACAGCGGCCCCGCGCACGACCGGCGTCGACACACCAAACGCCTCAGAGCACAAGCGACTGGTCGCCCTGTTTGGCGGCGAGTTCCGCTCCGCAGCCACCGAGCTCTACCTGAACGGCGTTCTGGCGCGTCTCGCCCTGACGGCCGAGACGCCGACGGAAGCCTATCGCGTCACCATCCTCAACACCCCGCTGGTCAATGCTTTCGCACTGCCCTCCGGCAATCTTTACGTGACGCGCGGGCTCCTCGCGCTGGCCAATGATTCGTCCGAAATCGCCGCCGTCATGGCGCATGAGATTTCCCATGTCACGGCCCGCCATGCGAGCCAGCGCGCCGAGCTGGAGCGCAATGCAGCGGTCATCTCCAAGGCCGCAGCCCTCATTCAGAGCCGGCAGAAAGGCGAGGAGGCGCAGGCCTCGGGGCGCATGTCCCTCGCCAGCTTCTCGCGCCAGCAGGAACTGGAAGCCGACCAGATCGGTGTGAGGACGATCGCGCGCGCCGGATACGATCCCTATGGCGCAGCCCGCTTCCTCACGTCGCTGGGTCGCGCGTCGAGCCTGCGCGCCTCGCTGTTTGGCCAAAAGGCGGGGGAAGACCAGCCCGACATTCTGGCCACCCATCCTTCGACGCCCGAGCGCGTGCGCCAGGCGACGGCCGCCGCCCGGCAATTGGGCGCGCCCGGCATCGGTCTCAGCGCCCGTGATGAATATTTCAACGCCATTGACGGTCTCGATTTCGGCGACGATCCCAGCGAAGGCTTCGTGCGTGGACGCAGCTTCGTGCATCCCAAGCTCGGCTTCACCTTCTCGGCACCCGAAGGTTTCGTGTTGGAAAATTCCGCGCAGGCCCTGCTCGGGATTGCGTCGGGCGGCACGCAGGCGCTGCGGCTCGACAGCATCAGCCTGTCAGCCGGAACGCCGCTTGAGACCTACGTCGCCTCGGGCTGGATGGAGGGCATTGACCCGAACTCCATCCGCGCCGCCAGTCTGAACGGCATTCCGGCGGCTCTGGCGAGCGCGCGCGGCGGCGACTGGCATTTTCGCGTCGCAGTCATGCGCTTTGGCGACAGCGTGTACCGGCTGATCTTCGCCACGCGGAATCTGACGGCCGCCATGGACGCCCGATTCATCGAATCCATTGAAAGCTTCCGCCCGCTGGGCTCCGACGGCTCGCAACGCACCCGCCCGCTCCGGCTGAAGATCGTGACCGCCAGCGCCGGCGACACGCCGGCACTTCTCGCGCGTCGCATGTCAGTGCCCGAGCAGCAGGTGGAGCAGTTCCTGCTGCTGAACGGGCTTGAGCCAAATGCCGCGCTGCGCCCGGACGAACGCTATAAAATCGTTGTCGAATAGGATTGGCACCCCGTCGGCCTCACCGGCCGATCAAGATATGATCTTTCATCCGGTGTCTTCGTGCGGCCCCCGCACCGACGCAGTGCACATGACAAAGGCACTTGGCATTGCCAGACGGCTTGCGGGGCCGGTTTTGATCCGGCGGTCGGTCTGTTGCGTAAGAATGCAAGCGGGACTTGGAGGAGACGAAAATGGCGCAACTGGAGGGTATCAGGCGACAATTCGTCAAGACCGCTATGGCAGCCCCGTTTCTTGAACGCGCTGAAGAGCGTGAACTTGCCGTGCGCTGGAAAGACAAGCGCGACGAGCAGGCGCTTCACCATCTCGCCCACGCGCATATGCGCCTCGTGATCGCGCTGGCCTCGCGTTTCAGGCATTATGGTCTCCCGGCGCCCGATCTTGTCCAGGAGGGTCACGTCGGACTGCTCGAGGCGGCCGCGCGTTTTGATCCCGAGCGCGAGGTGCGCTTCTCGACCTATGCAACCTGGTGGATCCGCGCTTCCATGCAGGATTACATCCTGCGCAACTGGTCCATCGTGCGCGGCGGCACGAGTTCAACGCAGAAGGCGCTCTTCTTCAATCTGCGCCGTCTGCGCGCCAAGCTGTCGCGCGATCACGGCCCTGGTGACACCGCCCGCATGTTCGCCACGATCGCCCAGGCCATAGGCGTGTCACAGGCCGATGTGGAGTTGATGGACACGCGCCTGTCTGGTCCTGACGTGTCACTGAACGCCCCTGTGGCGCAAAATGATACGTCTTCTATGACGGAGCAGGTTGAATTCCTGGTCGACGGCAATCTGCTTCCCGACGAGGCTGTGGGCGAGAGCATCGATACCGACCGGCGGATCATCTGGCTGCGCGAAGCAATGAATGTTCTCTCCGAACGTGAATTGCGCATCGTGCGCGAGCGTCGTCTGGCGGATGAAAGCGCCACGCTCGAAGCCCTCGGCGTTCGGCTCGGCATCTCCAAGGAACGCGTCCGCCAGATCGAGACACGCGCCATCGAAAAGCTGCGGCGGGCGCTGATGGAGCGTCATCCGCACGATGTTGCCGGTGCCATGATCTGACCGCACATCCTGGATGCAGACAGAAAAAGCCCGGCGCTGCCGGGCTTCTGTGTTCGGACGGCGCGATCAGGCTGCCTTCTCGACGCCACCTTCTTCGACATCGTCCTCGGTGTCTTCTGCGGCTTCGACGTCTGCATCAACCTTGCTGCCGCGACGCGGTCCCTTCTGCAGCTGCGCATCGATAAGCTTCAGCGATTCAGGATCGGTCAGCTTGTTCACCACAGCGAGTTCACGCGCCATGCGATCGAGCGCAGCTTCATACAGCTGGCGTTCTGAATAGGACTGCTCAGGCTGCGCATCAGAGCGGTACAGGTCGCGGACAACTTCAGCGATTGACTGGAGGTCGCCCGAGTTGATCTTGGCTTCGTATTCCTGCGCACGGCGCGACCACATGGTGCGCTTGACGCGTGCCCGGCCGGTCAGCGTATCGAGCGCGCGCTGTACGGTCGCTGCATCAGCGAGCTTGCGAATCGCGCCGGCGATCACCTTCGGCATCGGCACTTTCAGCGTCATCTTGTCTTTCATGAAATTGATGACAAAGAGCTCAAGCTTGAAACCGGCAACTTCCTGCTCGTCGATCGAGACGATCTGGCCGACGCCATGGGCCGGGTAGACAATAAACTCATTCACCTTGAAACCGGTGCGATGTGCGCCGGGCTTGGCGGAAACCGGCTTTTCGCCGGCCTTGACCTGAGTGCCCGTGGCCGCCGCTTTCATGGACTTTCCAGCATTCGTTTGGTGTGAGTTCACCGTATCGTCCTTCATCATCAGGTTCTGGGTGCCCGGGAGGGCCGAAGAGCCCACCGCCAGACGCGCCGGAGCGAGACGGACAATCGGCTGGATGGGCGGGGGCACCGCTTTCGCGACCTTGCCACTCACCTTGCGGGCCGCGGGGGCCTTCTTTTTCTTTTCGACGCCTGCAGCCGGGGCCGGCTCCGGCTCGGCCGCAGACTTGTCTGCCGACGCAAGCGGCGCGGACTTGGCGACCTTCGGGGCCGCCTTGTCGATGGCCGCAGCTGTCTTGCCCGCCACCGCCTTGGGTGAAGCAGGCACCTCCGGCGTCACAACAGACGGTGCTTCAATGGCTTTCTCGCTGGTCCGGGCGCTCACTTTCGTCGCGGCCGGGGCCGCAGACTTTGCGGCGGCGCGAATCTTGAGCGCCTCGGCCTTGACCGGGAGCCTGGATGCGGCCTTAGCCGGGGCCGCGACGGATTTGGCAGGAGACTTAACAGCGGACTTGGGAACAATGCTCAATTTTGTGGTGACTTCCTTCACGGGCACCTTCGCGACCGGCTTCGAGGCAGATTTGATGGCTGGCTTGGCCGCAGCTTTGACGTCAGGCTTGGCGGCCTGCCGGGGCGCGGGTTTCGCCGCCGGCTTCGGCGCGGCTGTCAGCTTTGCGACCATCTTTGTCTTGGCGACGGGCTTGCTCTCGACCCTCTCCTTGACGCTGGCCCTGGAGGCCGTCCTGGACACAGATTTGGCGACAGGGGGCGCAACCGTGGCGCTTGCCTTGGTGCCAGCCTTGGTGACGTGGCTGATCGGAGCCGCAGCCTTGCCCTGAGCGGCAACGCCTTTGGACGCTGGTTTTGCCGCGGCCTTGCTTTTGGGCACCGGGGCAGATTTGGCGTTTTTGGCTTTTTTCGCGGTGACCGACTTCTTCGACGACGCCATGACTGAGCACTCCTGTCTTGTCCCGGGTTGGAGCCGGGACGGGGGCGGAAGCGATACGCAGCTTCCGTTCGGAGCGGAGCGCAGAACGTCAGGTGACCCTTGGCCCCAAGGGGTGGGCTAGGCGACGAGATGCGCGACTCCTCAGTCGGTTCCAAACCCTCAGGCTGACTGCAACAACAGGGGGCAACAGGCCCATTGTCGGCGAGTTCACGTCAAACGCTCGCCAGCTGAAGCTGGACCGCGGTGGACAAGAGTGCGGAATTCTCGACTGTTAAGATGTCACATATCACGAAAATCGATCGAAATCAAAGAATTCCGGTCCGGCGGGACAGGTCCGACCGGGGAAAGGTTAACCTTCTGATCTCGCGAATGCGCGAGCCTCGCCGGAGCCCGGCAGGTCAGTCACCCTCGCCCGGATTGGCCGAGAAATAGGCGTCAAACTTGCCGTCCTTGCCGTCAAACTCCTTGGCATCGGGCGGGGCGTCGCGCTTGACGGTGATATTGGGCCAGACCTTCGCCATGTCAGCGTTGAGGGTCAGCCATTTGTCGAGACCCGGCTCGGTATCGGGCTTGATCGCCTCGGCCGGGCATTCCGGCTCGCAAACGCCGCAATCAATGCACTCGTCAGGATGGATGACGAGCATATTCTCGCCCTCGTAGAAACAATCCACGGGGCAGACTTCCACACAGTCCATGTATTTGCACTTGATGCAGTTTTCGCCGACGACGTAAGTCATGCCGTTCTCCCGGGGCGCGTGCGTCCACGCCCAAATCCAGTGCGCGCTTGCTACCGCCTCCCGCGCCGGCGCGCAAGACACGACACGAGAGGGCCGCTCAACCCCGGCCGAGCCAGGCGGCGAGGCTTCGCCGCTCGCGCTTGGTGGGGCGACCTGTGCCTGGCGCACGGCGCGGAAACAGGAGAGCACCTGGCACCCGCGGCGGCGGTGGCGGTGACAGATCCTCATACAACAGACGAGCTTCCTGGAAAGGACCCCGCCGCGCGCCGCCGGACACGATCCGGAAGACCTTCACGGCGCGCTCGAGTGAAATCGTCAGAACATCACCCGGTATGACGGCCTTGGCGGGCGCATCGACCCGGACACCATTCACCCGCACATGGCCTTCGGCAACCAGCCTGGCCGCCAGGGTGCGGCTTTTCAGGACGCGCGCGAACCATAACCATTTGTCGAGCCGCTGGCGGCTGACCGGAGCGTCAGCCCCGGCCACGTCCATGCGATCTCGGACCGGTTTTGCCAAGCGTCAGTCCTTCTTGCCCTTGCCTTCCAGCTCCGCCTTCAGCGCCAGAAGCTTGGCGAAAGGCGAATTGGGATCGGGCTGGCGTTCGCGCGGCGCGGGACGCTCTGTCGTAGCAAACGTCCTGTCACCGCCACCGCTGCGGCGCTGGTCGCGGTCGCGCTCGGGACGGCGGTCGCCGCCCTTAGCCCGATCCCCGCCACCGGGCGGGCGCGGCCCGCGGTCCGGACGACCGGCCGGCTTGCCCTCGCCACCACTCTCGCGGCGGACATGTTCGCCGCCGCCCCTGCGACGATCATCACGGCGTGGCGGTGCCCCGCCTTCGACCGGAACCGCAGGTTCGGCCTGACCCGCCTGCTGCGCGGGTGCAGGACCGCCCCGCTGCGGGCGACGCTGCTGCGCGCCACGCTCGGGACGACGGCCATGCTGATTCTGCCGATGTGGACGCCAGACCTCGATAAGCTCAACTTCGACGGGAGCAGCTGCTTCTGTCGCGGCCTGAGCGGCGTCGCCCTCCGCGACCGGCTCGACACTCTCCACGGCAGGCTCTTCCACGACCGCAACAGCCACAGCCTCTTCCGCAGCCGGTGTTTCGATAACCGGTTCGATATTTTCAACGGGTGCCGCTTCGGCGCTGGCCTCGCTAACGGGTGGCTCAACAGGGGCCTCGGGGACCGCAGCCTCGAAGGGCTTCAACTGACGCCCATGAACAAGGCGGCCGATCTTTTGCCGCGATTCCTCGGGCGCGTGGAGGATGTCCCTAAATCCC
>CAIWVR010000150.1 GCA_903916165.1 uncultured Hyphomicrobiales bacterium
CACATGGCCCGCATCCTCTGCAGCGACACAGGCAAAGCGACTGACAGGCTGGGTCGGAATTTGCCATTCACGCCGCAGCGCGCCGCCCTTGCGCCATGCGAGCAGGGCACCCACCAGCGCGATCGCCGCATAGGAAAACAGCTCGACGGCCTGCGCCGCGCCGCGCATCGCCTGCGCTGGCGCGCCCAGCAGCAAGGTCAGTCCGCCAACCAGCGCAAGGGCGACAAGGGCCTGCAGCAAGGCCGCCAGAGCCGCCATGACGAGGCCCCGCTTCAGCGCGCGCTCATTGGCGAAAAGATAGGCCGCCAGCACCACCTTGCCATGCCCGGGCCCGGCGGCATGGAATACGCCATAGAGAAAGGCCACGCCGCAGAGGTACCAAAGAGCGGATGTATCTGTCCGGATCGCGCGCACGGCTTGGCGCATCAACAGGTCGAAATGCTGCTGCTGGGCGAGGATCCAGCCCGTCAGACCCGTCGCCGCGCCGCCGCCCTCGGAAATGCCGACGCTGAACGGATTGCGCGCCTGCGCCAGTGCGTCCTGCAACGGCACGGCGCAACAGGCGGCGATGAGCAGGACGCCGCAGAGCGCGATCCCGATATGACGCAGGCTCACGGGCACGCGATCAGCGCCCGACTCGCCAGCTTGCTGCCGAAATCCGCGCCTGGCGACAATCCACTGAAAAAGGCCTCGCTGAGCTTCTGGCTTTCCGCCTCGTCGAGCGATTTGGGCTGCGTCAGCGTGAGCGAACAGCCCTTCGGGGGACCAGCGAAACTGACGCCGTCCCTGGCGAAATCGAAGGAGACAAAATAGGTCGGATCATAGACCTGCAGTGTCAGAACCTTGCCCGCGCTCGCCGGCTTCTTCAGCGGCACCGTGAAGCGCAATGTGATCAGCTTCTTCTCATCCTCGCTCATCGAGATGGCTTCAGGCTTGCCGAGTTCGATCTTCTGACCAGGCGCCTTGATGACGGTGAAATAGCCAAAGTCAGCAAGGTCCCCGACATTCTGCTCGGCCAGCGGCTGCAATTGTGCGGCACTTGCCGGCTTGCCATCGGGATTGAGGCCGGTGGTGGCAAAGGCCGAATACATTTCATCGAAGGTCCACACATGGCGCACACCCGCGATCAGGCCCTGCGCATCGAGCACGATCTCGCTCCTGACCACGACGAAGACATGCGGATGGGCGAGCGCCGGTCCGGGCATCGCCAGGGAAAGGAGCGCGAGAGCTGAAGCGAGGGCGCTGCGCGTGAAGGACATGGCCGAGGGGTTTCCGCAAAGGTTGGGGCGAATCATCAGTGCCGCGCAACTCTGGCCGAAGCATGGCGGAGAGCAAGTGCGGGTTGACGGCCTGTGCCGCGATGGCCACGCTCGCTTTGTCGAATCGGGGCCGATCATGCTGCGTGTCTATTTCCGGGAAAACGGCTGCCTCACGCCACGCGACCTCGACGCGGGCGCAAGTCACGACATGCCGAAAGGTCTGATCCCGTGGATCGACCTGCTGAATCCGACGCCCACCGAAGACCGCTTCGTCGAACAGCATCTGGGCCTGTCGATCCCGACCCGTGAAGAAATGCAGGAGATCGAGGTCTCCGCCCGGCTCTACAATGAGGGTGGCGCCGAATTCATGACGATGACGGCGCTTGTGCGCCTCGACACGGACGAACCCGGCGCGACCCCGATCACCTTCATCCTCAAGGACGACACGCTGGTCACCGTGCGCTATGCGGAGCCGCGCCCGTTCCACACCTTTGCGCAGCGCGCGATGAAGCCGGATTTCGTGCCCAGCGGCAATGGCGAGCAGATCATGCTCGGGCTTCTCGAAGCCCTGATCGATCGCCTTGCCGACGCACTGGAGCGCGCCGGCGCGCGCATCGATGTCATCTCCCACGAGGTGTTTCGGCCAAGCCCCGGCAAGCGCACGATCAAGGCCCGCAACCTCGAGGGCGTCATCGAGAACATCGGGCGCGAGGGAGATTTTCTTGGCCTCACCCGCGAGAGCCTCGTCAGCATCAGCCGGCTCTCGGCCTATCACATGGCGAATTTCGAGACCGATCATCGCACCGACAAGGACACGCGCGTACGCCTGCGGCTCGTGCAGCGCGACGTCACATCGCTGGGCGACCATGCCACCTACCTGACGGGCAAGAACCAGTTCATGCTCGACGCGACGCTCGGCCTGATCAATCTCGAACAGAACCAGATCATCAAGATCTTCTCGATCGCCGCTGTCTGCCTGATGCCCCCGACGCTGGTCGCCTCCGTCTACGGCATGAATTTCAAGCACATGCCGGAACTCGACTGGGAGTTCGGCTACCCGATGTCGCTGATCCTGATGATCATCGCCGCGCTCCTGCCATATCTCTATTTCAAACGACGCGGGTGGCTGTAGTCGCCCTTGCGCGGAGCCGAAAGCAACGCGGCAATCCATCTTGCAGCGGATGTACAGATGGATGGCTTCGCTGCGCTCGCAATGACGGGGCTGGCGTCGATTCTTATGTCCGCCCTTGCCATGATTATGAAAAAAAGCCCGCCATTGGTGGGCTTTTTTCTATTCTCAGCGAACGATGACGTTCCTGAACTGCCACGGATCGTCGTGGTCGATGTCTTCCGGAAACAAAACTTCACGGTCGTCGAGTGGCGTCCAGCTGGTGTATGCGCCGATCACCGGGCCGAGATAGGGGCGCTGCACCTCGAGGCAGCGGCGGAAGTCGACTTCGTCGGCTTCCACAATGCCCGCATTCGGGTTTTCCAGCGCCCAGACCATGCCCGCGAGCACGGCGCTCGTGACCTGCAGGCCGGTGGCATTCTGGTAGGGCGCGATGCGGCGCGTCTCTTCGATCGAGAGCTGCGAGCCATACCAATAGGCGTTTTTCTTGTGGCCGTAGAGCAGAACGCCAAGCTCGTCGATGCCGTCGACGATTTCATTCTCGTCGAGGATCTTCGATTCCTTCTGCTGTTTCCAGCCAGAACCCGCCATTTCATGCAGCGAGAGCACCGCGTCATTGGCCGGGTGGTAGGCGTAATGACAGGTCGGGCGATAGACCACCTTCACGCCGTCGCGCACAGTGAGGTAATCGGCGATCGAGATCGACTCATTGTGCGTGACGAGAAAGCCATGCTGCGCCTGCGCGGTCGGGGTCCAGGAGCGCACGCGCGTGCCCGCGCCCTGGCGCATGAGATAGATCGCAGCCTTCGAGCCGAAATCATGTTCGCGCCCTTCCGGCGGCATGTGCTTTTCATGCGTGCCCCAGCCGAGTTCGGCGGGCTGCAGGCCTTCCGACACGAAGCCCTCGACGGACCAGGTGTTGACGAACACGCCCATGGGCTTGGGATCGCGCGCGCGCTGCGTGTCGCGCTCGGCAATGTGAATGCCCTTCACGCCCGTGGCCTGCGCGAGAAGCGCCCATTCAGCGCGGGTTTTCGGCTCCGGCGCATCGACGCCGCAATCGGCGGCGACATTCAGCAGCGCCTGCTTGACGAACCAGGACACCATGCCAGGATTCGCGCCGCAGCACGAGACGGCGGTCGGGCCTTCCTTCAATTCGTCGCGCAGGTCGAGCACGCCATAGCGCAGCGCATAATTGGAGCGCTGCGAGGCCGAGAGGCTCGCGTCCGTGTAAAAACCCTTCCAGGGCTCGGCGACAGTGTCGATGTAGAGCGCGCCGACGTCGCGGCACAGGCGCATGATCGCGGTGGACGACACCTCGACCGACAGGTTGACGAGAAACGCCTGGCCCCCGCCCTGCGTCAGCAACGGCTTCAGCAGGTCGGCATAATTGGCTTGCGTCACATAGTCCTGGACATAACGAATGCCGCGCTCGTCGAGCAGGCCGCGATCCGTATCGACCGGATCGATGACCGTGAAGCGCGATTTGTCATAATTGAAATGCCGCTCGATGAGCGGCAGCGTGCCGCGTCCGATCGAGCCGAAGCCGATCATGACAATGGGGCCGGTGATCGTGCCATGCACGGGCCAGTTGGACATTGGGGTCTCCTCTCCGGCGCAGGCGCCGTTAAAGCATGCGCCGCGCTCCAGAGGGGCGCGGCGCGATCAAAATTCAGCCCGCTTCAAAGCAAAGCCAATGTGAACGAGTCAAGCGGCTTGGCGCAGAAGCGCCGCTTGCGGATGGGCGGCGGCGCGCGGCGCGCGGGCACCGGTTGCCATGACAAGGCCCGAGGCACCCTCAAGCGCACCTGGATCAAGTTCGAGCCCGAGGAAGCGCGCCTCATCGACAGGGCCCGGCAGCGCAAGGCCATGCGTCAGGGCGCGCGAAAAGCCGAGCGGGTTGTAATAGGCAGCGTCACCCACAAGGATGACCGCCTTGTGACTGCGCTGCACGGCGCGAAACAGCCCTTCCGCGATCAGCTTGCGGCCAATGCCCAGCGAGCGGTGGCGCGCGTCGACCGCCAAAGGCCCGAGCAGGAGCGCGGCATGGCCCGGCCCCGCCTGGATGTTCCAGAAGCGGATCGTGCCGACGAGCTCGTCGCCGACATGGGCGACCAGCGCCAGCCCTTGCGCCGGCGCACGGCCCTCGCGCAGCCGCTCGCAGGTTTTGGCGAAGCGGGACGGACCGAAGGCGACGTCGAGCAGGCGCTCGCGGGCGCTCACATCCGTCACACTTTCTTCGCGGATGACGAGCGTCAGATCGGCGGCGTCACGGAAATCATTCATGCAGACATAGGTCATCGCGGCCTCCTCGTGGGGCATGCGGCGACCCTCGCACCGTCCACGCGCTCTCGCGCGCAGCGGCCGTCCGGGATCAGGTTCAGGGTGAAAAGCCCCGCATTCGCGCGGGGCCTGCGCGGTGAGCCGGCTCAGATCACGTAGGACTTGAGCGGCGGGAAGCCGTTGAACTCGACCGCCGAATAGGTGGTCGTGTAGGCGCCCGTTCCCTCGATCAGCACTTTCGATCCGATCTCGAGGCTCACGGGGAGGAGATAGGGCTCCTTCTCGTAGAGCACGTCGACCGAATCGCAGGTCGGACCGGCGAGCACGCAAGGCGCAAGCTCGTCGCCGTCGAATTCCGTGCGGATCGGGTAGCGGATCATCTCGTCCATCGTCTCGGCAAGGCCATTGAACTTGCCGATGTCGAGATAGACCCATTTCACCGCATCATCGTCCGACTTCTTCGAGATGAGGACGACCTCAGCCTCGATAACGCCGGCATTGCCGACCATGCCGCGGCCGGGCTCGATGATCGTCTCGGGGATCCGGTTGCCGAAATGCTTGCGGAGCGACTTGAAGATCGCCTGCCCGTAAGCCTTCACGGCCGGAACGTCCTTGAGATACTTCGTCGGGAAACCGCCGCCGAGGTTGACCATCTGCAGGTGGATGCCGCGCTCCGCGAGGTCGCGGAAGATCGCCGCCGACGAGCTCAGAGCCGCATCCCACATGCGCGGGTTGCGCTGTTGAGAGCCGACATGGAACGACAGGCCATAGGCGATGAGGCCCAGGCGATGCGCATGTTCCAGCACGCGGCCAGCCATTTCAGGCACGCAGCCGAACTTGCGCGACAGCGGCCATTCGGCACCTTCGCCATTGCACAGGATGCGGCAGAACACCCGCGAGCCCGGTGCGGCACGCGCGATCTTCTCGACTTCCGCTTCGCAATCGACGGCGAAGAGACGGATGCCGAGCTCGTAGGCGCGTGCAATATCACGCTCCTTCTTGATCGTGTTGCCAAACGAGATCCGGTCAGGCGTCGCGCCGGCAGCCAGCGCCTGCTGGGCTTCGACGACGGAGGCCGTGTCGAAGCACGAGCCGAGTCCGGCGAGCAGCTTCAACACCTGCGGGTCGGGGTTCGCCTTGACGGCGTAGAACACGCGCGTGTCAGGCAGAGCCTGCGCGAAAGATGAGTAATTGTCGCGCACGAC
>CAIWVR010000151.1 GCA_903916165.1 uncultured Hyphomicrobiales bacterium
AAGTTTCAGGAAGCCAGCAAGGGCGAGGCCTGGAACGTCGCCCGAAAGCTCGATTTCAAGAGCTTCCCCACCCTGCCCGAAATGATCGCGGGCGGCGTGAGGGGACGCGAGAGCGAGACGGAAGTCACATGTTTCCTCAACAATCTCGGGCTCGGATACCAGTTCGCGGCGGCAGGCTCGGTGATCTACAGGCGCGCGATGGAGCAAGGTGCCGGGCATGCGCTGCCCACCGACTGGTTTACGGAGACGGTGCATCCGTGAGGCTGCGCGTGCGCGATGTGGTGAGACATCGCGTTTGAACATTTACTGCGGCGCGCCATGCGCCGCAGACCCTGTGCGGCGGCATCGGGAACAGGCACAGTCTGGCGCTTGCAGCCATGCGTCGCGTGCTGTTTGGCAGATCCGCCAAAATGCTTCTGAACGCGGCCAACAGGCGCACGCCATCTCCAGGGCCAGACATCCGCTTGGCGCGGTCCCTTGGCGCGGTCCCTTGGCGCGGTGGACCAGGCGGCCTCAGAACCGGCTGTTCGGATTGCCCCGCTCGTCGGAACGGATCGGCCCGGTCCCGTCCCAATGCCGCACATCGACGACGGTCGGATCAGTACCCCGAATGATACGCGCACCCAAAGATTGCTGGTCAGGCGTTTCACATTTGCGAATGACGCACATGGAATTATGGAAGGCGATCGACGCGATGGACTGCAGGCCGACGCACGCGGCCAAAGCGCCGTAATGAGGGAAATCGCGCGTGATCAGCTCATGAGCTGGCACCTCGACACCCCAATGCTCCGCGTGAATGACATCGATCAGGAGTTTAAAGAAGGACATGGACGAGCGCGTGTGGAACAGGCCGCCATCGAACGCGCGCCAGTAGCTGGTGCTCAGGTCTTCGACGACGAAGGCACCGCCACCTGTCAAAGCCGGAAAATATGTCAGGAAACTCCGGATGATGTCATCCGAGCGGTGTGACCCGTCATCAATGATCAGGTCGAACGAATCCGACGCCGCGAAAATCCGATCGCGCGTGGCGTCTGCGTTGCAATCTCCGACAACGACCTGAATGCGTGGATTGATATAGTCCAGCCGCGCACAGAGCGGATGAATGTCACAGCCGACGATTTTCTCATGGTTGGGAAAAAACTTTGAATAGACCTCGAGAGAGCCACCATTCTGGACGCCAATTTCCAGAAGTCGGATCGGACTCATCCGGAATGGGCTGAAGAGCTCGTCATAGACAGGAAGATAGCTGGACCACTTGTCCGAAACCTTGCCACGATGGGCGCGGAATATATCGCTGAAACGATGGTTCATCCTGAAAAAAACCTGATCGAAAAAACAAAAAAGACAGCCCAGAATCGTGACGTGGCGACAGCCTGTCAACTGATCCGCACAAAGTTTCTGGACGACAATTCTTTACAGGCCGTCACGCGCTCACGATCATGGCCTGCATCCGGTTTTTAGAAAAAACATATGTTCAGAGGCCATTTTCAATGGCCGGAAATTGTGCAGCCGTCTCGAAAAATCTTGTGCACAAAGTGAAAGCCAGATCGCGGGAATCGGATACAAGACTGATAATGTCAAAATGGTGGGAGATACAGGTTTCGAACCTGTGACCTCACCCGTGTGAAGGGCGCGCTCTACCGCTGAGCTAATCTCCCGCCGGGGGACTGGCGTCCGGGCAGGTGCGCTGTGTACGGATGCGCCCTGCTCAAGTCAAGCCGCTCCTGCGGTTTTTTGCCTGACATCCTTACGGAGACGTTAATTCTTTCTAAAGTCCTGTAAGATATCTTAGATTCGTTATTTTACCCGCGCGTCCCAAGCCACAGGCGACACTTTTCGACCATGGCGTGGTCCATGCGCGCTCCAGACGGGATGATCTGATGAAAACCTCTATTTATGCAGCATGTGCCCTCGCGGCCTCCGTCCTGCTGGCCGGGGCTCCGGCGCGGGCCGCGAGCGACGAGATCGGCGGAAGCTATGTCGAACTGCTGAGCCTGAACCTGAAATATGACGGCCGCCCGCAAGCGAGTTCGATCGCACGCGAGATCGTCAGCTTCGACCAGAAATATGTGCCCGGCACGATCCTCGTCTCCAGCAAGGAGCGTCGCCTGTATTATGTCCTGCCGGAAGGCAAGGCGATCCGCTACGGCGTCGGCGTCGGCCGCCCGGGCTTTGAGTGGGGCGGTTCGAAGGCGATTTCGCAGAAGCGCGAATGGCCGTCGTGGACGCCCCCGTCCGAAATGCTGAAGCGCCGCCCTGACCTGCCGCGCCACATGGCCGGCGGCCCGCAAAACCCGCTCGGGGCCCGCGCCATGTATCTGGGCTCGTCGCTCTATCGCATTCACGGTTCGAACGAGCCTGACACCATCGGCCAGGCCGTCTCGTCGGGCTGCATCCGCATGACCAACGACGATGTCGTCGATCTCTACGAGCGCGCCAAGGTCGGCTCCCAGGTCATCGTTATGCGCTGAGCCTCGGGCTCGCACACGCGTCTCCAATCAAGAAAGCCGGGACCCTGCGTCCCGGCTTTTCTGTGTTCTCGGCCCGGCACGCGCTGCCAGATGGTCTGCAGCCTGCCCCGCCAGCCAGGTTTCCGAGGGCGACTGCGGCCTTTTCAGACCTATCGGGGCCCAAGGCACCTTGTTCCCGAAGCGCACCGGTTGAACCTGGATGATGGATAGGCAATATATACGGCATGATACTTCGCCCGGACATTGACGCGCTCACCCTCCCCCCGCCAGCCCCGCTGGTGGATCCGTTTGGCCGGGCGATCAGCTATATCCGCGTGTCGGTGACCGACCGCTGCGATTTCCGCTGCGTCTATTGCATGTCCGAGGACATGAATTTCCTGCCCAAGGGCGACCTGCTCACACTGGAAGAGCTTGATCGCCTCTGCTCGGCCTTCGTGGCAAGGGGCACGCGCAAGATCCGCATCACCGGCGGCGAGCCGCTGGTGCGCCGGGGCATTATGACATTGTTCCGCTCGCTCTCGCGCCACCTCGATTCCGGTGCGCTGGAAGAGGTGACCGTGACGACCAACGGATCGCAGCTCGCCAAACATGCGCGCGAGCTCGCTGAGTGCGGCGTGAAGCGCATCAATGTGTCGATGGACACACTCGACCCGGACAAATTCCGCGCCATCACGCGCTGGGGCGATCTGGCCAAGGTGATGGACGGTCTCGACGCCGCGCAGGCCGCGGGCCTGTCGATCAAGATCAATGCGGTCGCCCTGAAGGGTTTCAACGAGGCCGAGGCACCCGAGATGATCCGCTGGGCGCATGGACGGGGCATGGACCTGACCTTCATCGAGGTCATGCCGCTCGGCGAGATCGAGGACGCGCGCGTCGACCAATATTTGCCGCTGACACAATTGCGCGCGCAATTGCTCGACCATTTCACGCTGACGGACTCCAGCTACCAGACCGGCGGCCCGGCCCGCTATGTGAGCGTGAAGGAGACCGGCGGCCGGCTCGGCTTCATCACGCCGCTGACGCATAATTTCTGCGAGGGCTGCAACCGCGTGCGCGTCACCTGCACCGGCACGCTCTACATGTGCCTTGGCCAGGAAGATGCCGCCGACCTGCGCGCGCCGCTGCGCGCCTCGGAATCGAACGGCCCGCTGTTTGCTGCCATGGAAGAGGCGATTGCGCGCAAGCCGAAGGGCCATGATTTCATCATCGACCGCACGACGCGCAATCCCGCCGTCGGACGCCACATGAGCGTGACGGGCGGCTGACCACATCTTGACCTCCCAGAGCGCGATCAACCGGCGCGGCATGCTCGCAATGACCGTCGGCACTGCCGGTTTCGCGATCAATGACGCGATGATGAAGCTGCTGGTCGCGGACCTGCCCGTGTCGCAGATCATGGTGCTGCGCGGCCTGATCGTGGCATCTCTGGCGCTGGTCTGGCTGGCGCGCGAAGGCCGCCTGCGCTCGCTCTCTGACATCCGCCGGGGTTCGGTTCTGCTGCGCGCGGCACTCGAGGGCACCATCGTGCTCGTCTACATGCAGGCGCTGCGCGCCATCCCGCTCGGACTCGCCACCGCCATCCTGCAGGCGACGCCCCTCATGATCACGGCCGTGGCGGCCATCTGGGGTCGCGAGACGGTGGGGCTTGCGCGCTGGGCCGCCGTCGTCGTGGGCTTTGTTGGCGTGCTGATCATCGTGCAGCCCGACGCGCACGGCATTGAGCCGGCCATGCTGCTGGCGGTCATCACCGCGGTCTTCGTGGGCGCGCGCGACCTGTCGAACCGCTTGGTGCCGGCGCAGGTACCACTCTTTCTCATCGTCTTTGCCGCCTCGGTCGCAAGTGTGCTTGGTGGCGGCGTGCTCGCGACTGCCGAGGCAACCCCCTGGCTCTGGCCGGATGCGCATCAGCTGGCGCTCATTGTTGGGGCGGCGACCTTCGTGCTGGGGTCGACCGCGCTCATCACCCTGTCGTTCCGGGGCACGGAGATCTCGGCCGTCTCGCCCTTTCGCTATGTGGGCGTTCCCGTTGCCTTGCTGATCGGCTTCTTCGTCTGGGGCGATGCGCCGAATTTCTGGGCCGGCGTGGGCATTGGCCTCGTGGTCGCGGCCGGGCTGTTTGCGATGCGCGACGAGGCGCGGCGCGCACAGTCTCGCTAAAGTATGATTGCCCGCTGCTGGCGGTCCGGTTTTCCCGATGCTAGTCCTGAACTGAACAGAACCGCATGCCGCTCGAACGAGACGGCTTCATGGAGGATATGGCATGCCTGCCATGCTGGCTTTCAGCCGCATGATCGACGCGATCAATGAACGTCTCGGCAAGGCGATGGGATGGTTGATCCTCGCTGCCGTCATTGTCTCTTCGGTCAATGCGCTCGTCCGCTTCTCGATCAACCGCAGCTCGAATTCCTGGCTCGAGCTGCAATGGTACCTGTTCGGTGCCGTCGTCCTGCTCGGTGCGGCCTATACGTTCAAGGCCAACGAACACATCCGCATCGACATCCTGTCCTCCCGCCTGAGCCAGCGCACACGCAACTGGATCGACGTGGTCGGGCACGTGCTGTTTCTGATGCCGCTGTGCCTCATCATCATCTGGCTGGGCTGGCCCTTCTTCCTGAGGTCCTTCGCGCAGGGAGAAGTGTCGTCGAGTGCCGGCGGCCTGATCGTCTGGCCGGCAAAGCTTCTCGTTCCGCTCGGCTTCACGATCCTCTTCGTGCAATCCATCTCCGAACTCATCAAGCGCATCGCGGTCATCAAGGGCCTCATTGCCGATCCGCATGGCGACACCGCTGGCGCCCACGGCGCCCCCGCGATCGAATAGAACAGGAAACGCCCCCATGGCCGCTTTCATTGCGCAGAACATGGCTCCGATCATGTTCGCGTCGCTCGTCGTCTTCCTGCTGATCGGATATCCGGTCGCCTTCTCGCTCGCCGCCTGCGGGCTGCTCTATTTCTTCATCGGCGTCGAACTCGCTCCGCTGTCGTCTGGTTCGATCAACCTTTCCTGGTCGCTGCTCACCGCCCTGCCCGAACGCATTTATGGGGTGATGAACAACGAGACCCTGCTCGCCATTCCATTCTTCACCTTCATGGGTCTGATCCTCGAGCGCTCGGGCATGGCGGAAGACCTGCTGGACACGATCGGGCAATTGTTTGGCCCCGTGCGTGGCGGCCTTGCCTATGCGGTGATCTTCGTCGGTGCCCTGCTGGCGGCAACCACCGGCGTGGTGGCGGCATCAGTGATCTCGATGGGCCTGATCTCGCTGCCGATCATGCTGCGCTACGGCTATGACCGTCGTCTCGCGTCAGGCGTCATTGCGGCATCCGGCACGCTGGCGCAGATCATTCCGCCCTCGCTCGTGCTCATCGTCATGGCCGACCAGCTCGGCCGCTCGGTGGGCGACATGTACAAGGGTGCCTTCATTCCGGGGCTCACCCTGGCGGCCCTTTACGCGGGCTATGTCTTCCTCGTCACCATCGTGAAGCCGGAGATGGCCCCTGCCCTGCCGCTCGAGGCGCGCTCGATCCCCGAAGATCCAGCCCTTGAGCCGCGCCAGAAATGGCTGACCGGCTTCGCCCTGATCTTTGTCGGGGTGCCGCTGTTCTATCTCATCATCAGCCTCTCGGAATGGATCGGTGGCCTCGCGGGCTTCCCGTTCGAAGTGCCCGATACTGCCCAATGGGTCGGTGCCGTCGTCGCCTCGCTGCTGGTGTTCGGGCGTCGCCTGACCGGCTCGGGCCAACGCGATGACGTGCCGCGCTGGAACACATTCGCGATGATCGGGATTGCGGCGGTGGGAACCGCGCTGCTGAGCAATTGGCTCGATGCGCGATTCCCCGACATGCCGACCGACAATGTGCTGATCTGGAGCGCCTTCATCGCAACGGGCCTGCTCTACCTGCTCGCCATGGCGAACCGGAAGAGCAATCTGGGCCTGATGTCGCGCATGACCGAGCAGGTCATCATCGTGCTCGTGCCGCCGCTGGCGCTGATCTTCCTGGTGCTGGGCACGATCTTCGTGGGCATTGCGACGCCGACCGAAGCCGGTGCCATGGGCGCGGCAGGCGGCATTCTGCTGGCGCTGGCAAAGCAGAGGCTCAGCCTGTCCCTGCTGAAACAGGCGATGGACACGACCGCGAAGCTCTCGTGTTTCGTGGTTTTCATCCTGATCGGTGCCCGCGTGTTCTCGCTGACCTTCTATGGCGTGAACGGCCACACATGGGTCGAGCATCTCTTGACCTCGCTGCCGGGCGGCCAGGTCGGCTTCCTGATCATCGTCAACCTGTTCGTCTTCGTCCTGGCCTTCTTCCTGGACTTCTTCGAACTCGCCTTCATTGTCATCCCGCTGCTTGGGCCGGCAGCTGAAAAGCTCGGCATCGACCTGATCTGGTTCGGCGTCATCCTTGGCGTGAACATGCAGACCAGCTTCATGCATCCACCCTTCGGCTTTGCGCTGTTCTACCTTCGCTCGGTGGCACCAAAACTGCCGTTCAAGGACCGCCTCACCGGCAAGACGCTGGATCCGGTCACGACGGGCCAGATCTATATGGGCGCAATCCCCTTCGTGGTGATCCAGTGCATCATGGTGGCGCTGGTGATCATGATTCCGTCGATGGTGATGGTGTACAAGTCGGGCGAGGTGAAGCTTGACGCCACGCAGGTGCAGGAGCAGTTCGACAGCATTGCCCTGCCACCGGCCAATGAGGCGCCACCGGATTTGAAATTCTAGGCGCGTCCATCCCGCGAAGACAAAGAGAGAGCCCGAAAGGCTCTCCCATTTTTGTATCGTGCGAAACCTGTGCCCCGTCATTGCGGGCGCCGGCGCATCCTGTCGCAAGATGGATTGCCGCGTCGCTGCGCTCCTGGCAATGACGAGGCCCAAACAAAAAAGCCCCGGACTCACGTCCGGGGCCTCTCCAACTCAACAATCCTGCACTTAACCCTTGGCGCGCTGGCGGATCATGAAATTGTCGTAGTTGAACTCGGCAACCTGCCACCAAAGATATTCGTCGTTCCGGTAGGCCATGTGCGAATCATACACCTTCTTGAACTTCGGGTTCTTGGCGTTGAGCTCGGCATAGACCTCATTGGCGGCCTTCCAGCACGCTTCCATCACCTCCGGCGAGAACGGACGCAGTTTGGTGCCCGCACCGACGAGGCGCTTGAGCGCGGCCACATTGCCGTGGTCGTATTTCGCCTGCGTCTCGATCGTGGCCGCAGCCGAGGCCGCCTTCAGGATCGTCTGATAGGACTTGGGCAGCTGATTGTACTTTTCGACGCTCGTGACGAGGTTCAGCATGGCGCCGCCCTCCCACCAGCCAGGGTAATAATAGAAAGGCGCGACCTTGTTGAAGCCGAGCTTCTCGTCGTCATAGGGGCCGATCCACTCGGCCGCATCGATCGTGCCCTTCTCCAGCGACGGATAGATGTCGCCGCCCGCAATCTGCTGGGGCACAGCGCCGAGCTTCTGCAGGACCGCGCCACCAAAGCCGCCGATGCGCATTTTCAGGCCATCGAAATCGGCTGGCTTGCTGATCTCCTTGCGGAACCAGCCGCCCATCTGCGTGCCGGTGTTGCCGGCGAGGAAATTATTGACCTTGTAGGGCTCGAGGAACTCGTTCATGAGCTCCGCGCCGCCACCATTATACATCCACGCGCTCTGCTGGCGTGAATTGAGGCCGAAGGGAACCGCCGTGCCAAAAGCAAAGGTCGGGTCCTTGCCCCAGTAATAGTAAAGGCAGGTGTGGCAGGCCTCGACCGTGCCATTCTGGACAGCGTCCAGCGCCTGCAGCGCCGGGACGATTTCGCCACCGGCGAAGACCTGAATCTGGAATTTATTGTCGGTTGCCTCCGCGACATATTTGGCGATGACTTCCGCTGCGCCATAGATGGTATCAAGCGAGCGCGGGAAGGACGAGGTGAGGCGCCACTTGATCTCGGGCGCGCTCTGGGCGATGGCCGGAGCTGCGATCACTGCCGAACCCGCAGCCCCGAGGCCGGCAGCCTTGAGGAATTGACGACGTTTCATGCTCATGGTTGTCTCCACTGACCGTGTCTTCGCGGCCAGGAGCCCCGGCGCGATTAGCTCTTATCAAGCCTGTTCGTGCGATTGCGCGCAACGGAAATAACACCCTTGAAAACACTCAATCCATGCGCCTTTAGTTCATAGACAAACTTTAATTATTGCAGCGCAGCAAAGAACCGGACATTCGGCCACAGGGGCTTGTCGCAGCCAGTGACGCCCAAGCCTGCAATTGGGGCTCTCAGACGACGATCCAACCAGGGCTTCAACCCTTCGTGAACCGCGCCCTTGCGCGCATGGCCGACCAAGACGACCTTGAAGCCAGCGCCCGTCCATGCGACGCAGATGCTTTCATGCAAGGAGCCTGATAATGGCGAAAGTTTCCTTCATCGGTCTTGGTGTCATGGGTTTTCCAATGGCGGGCCACCTCGCCGCCAAAGGCCATGAAATCTGCGTCTACAACCGCACCGGCCTCAAGGCCGATGCCTTCGTTGCCCAACACGGCGGACGCGCCGCGCTGAGTCCGGCGGAGGCCGCCAGGGGTGCCGAGATCGTCTTCGCCTGCGTCGGCAATGACGAGGACCTGCGCGCCGTGACAACCGGACCCGATGGCGCATTCGCGACCATGAGCAAGGGCGCGATCTTCGTCGATCACACTACGGCATCCGCCGATGTCGCGCGTGAACTGCATGGCAAGGCGGCTGTGCTTGGCGTGTCCTTCATCGACGCCCCCGTGTCAGGCGGCCAGGCTGGTGCCGAGAATGGCCTGCTCACCGTCATGTGCGGCGGCGATGACGCACCCTATGCCGTGGCCGAGCCAGTGATTGCAGCCTTTGCCCGCGCCTGCCGCCTGATGGGTCCCTCCGGCGCCGGACAGCTGACCAAGATGGTCAACCAGATCTGCATCGCAGGCCTCGTCGAAGCTCTCTCCGAGGGATTGCACTTCGCACAGAAGGCCGGTCTCGATCCCGATGCCGTCGTTGAGGTGATCTCAAAAGGCGCGGCCCAGTCGTGGCAGATGGAAAACCGCAGCGCCACGATGGCGGCGGGCAAGTTCGACTTCGGCTTTGCCGTGGACTGGATGCGCAAGGACCTCGGCATCTGCCTCACTGAGGCGCGCCGCAACGGTGCCCATCTCCCGGTCACCGCTCTGGTCGACCAGTTCTATTCCGAAGTGCAGAAGATGGGCGGTGCCCGTTGGGACACGTCGAGCCTGATCAAACGCCTGAATGGCTGAACGGCTGACCGGCGCGGGATAAACCCGCGCCGGCATGGTCGTCAGCGGCATTCCGGCTTGCCAGGCACACCGCAATCCGTGCGCTTGGGTCGTTGCTGCTGTTGCTGTTGTTGCTGCTGTTGCGCACGCTGCTGCTGTTGTTGCTGCTGCTGCTGAGCACGCTGCTGTTGCTGCTGCTGTTGCTGCTGGGCACGTTGCTGCTGCATCTGTTGCTGCTGTTGCTGCTGG
>CAIWVR010000152.1 GCA_903916165.1 uncultured Hyphomicrobiales bacterium
ACACGTTCTACGCCGCCAAGACGCCGGTCGCCTCGACCAGGGGGAAACCGGCGCTCTGAGGCTGCACAGCCGCCTTGACCCCTGAAGCTGAACAGGGCAAAGGGCGGATAAGAGGACTTCGGGGCGCGCTTGAGCGCCAAGAAGGACGATCATCATGGCCGCCAAGGCCGAAGATAGAAGACGTCAAAGGAAGCTGTCATGGCCGACGCCCATAGCAAACCGAACCACGACTACCACCTCGTCGATCCGAGCCCGTGGCCGTTGGTCGGTTCGATTTCTGCCTTCGTGACCGCCGTCGGCGCCGTCATGTGGATGAAAGGCCTGCCTGTATTTGGCCTCAAGGCCGGCGCCTATGTGTTCGGCGCGGGGTTCATGGGCATTCTTTACGTCATGGCCGCCTGGTGGGCCGACGTCATCAAGGAAGCCGAGCATGGCGGCTACCACACGCGCGTCGTGCAGATCAGCCATCGCTACGGCATGATCCTGTTCATCGCCTCCGAAATCATGTTCTTCGTCGCCTGGTTCTGGGCCTATTTCGACGCCAGCCTGTTCACCAACGAAGCGCAGCAATATGCGCGCGTCGAATTCACCGGCGGCCATTGGCCTCCGAAGGGCACGGAAGTGTTCGACCCGTGGCACCTGCCGCTGCTCAACACGCTCATCCTGCTGACCTCGGGCACCACGGTGACCTGGGCGCATCACGCCCTGCTGCACAATGACCGCGACGGCGTGAAGAAGGGCCTGCTGATCACCGTTTTGCTCGGTGCCTTGTTCTCCCTCGTGCAGGTGTACGAATATTCGCACGCCGCCTTCGGCTTCAAGGGCTCGATCTATGGCGCGACCTTCTTCATGGCGACCGGCTTCCACGGTTTCCATGTGCTGATCGGCACGATCTTCCTGCTCGTCTGCCTGCTGCGCACCATGGCCGGTCACTCCAATCCGAAGCAGCACCTCGGCTTCGAATTCGCCGCCTGGTACTGGCATTTCGTCGACGTGGTCTGGCTGTTCCTCTTCGCCGCCATCTACGTCTGGGGCGGCTGGGGCGCACATATCGCCGGCGGTCACTGAGCGCCACGGCACTCATTCAGGGGCGGCCTCGTGCCGCCCCTTTTTTGTTTTTGAGCGTTCGTCATTGCGAGGAGCGCAGCGACGCGGCAATCCATCTTCGGATGGCGACCGCCAGATGGATTGCTTCGTCGCTTTGCTCCTCGCAATGACGAGGCTGAGGAATTTCGCGCATGGCCGACAATGATCACCTTTACGCGCCGCAATCGCCCTACAACACCGGTCTGAAGGGCAGCTGTCCGCGTTGTGGGGACGGCCATCTGTTCAAGGGCTTCATCAATGTCGCACCAAAATGCGACGCCTGTGGCCTCGCGTTCCACTTCGAGGATGCAGGCGATGGCCCGGCCGTTTTCGTCATTCTCTTTGCGGGAACCATTGTGATGGGCCTGACGCTGTGGATGGAGATTGCCTATGAGCCGCCAATCTGGGCGCATCTGGTGATCTCCCTGCCGATGGTGCTGCTGGTGGTGCTGGGCATGCTGCGGCCCCTGAAGGGGCTCCTGATCGCCTTGCAATATCGCAACAAGGCCGAACAGGGACGCCTCGAAACGTGACCATGCCGACCCCGCACCTGCCGCCGCTCGCGCCCTCACGGCTCCCGCTGGCGCTCGCCGGCGGCGTCGCCCTGATCGCCTTTGCCATTCTGATCGCGCTTGGCACCTGGCAGCTTCAACGCCTCGCGTGGAAGCAAGACCTGCTGCAAAAGATCGACACGCGGATGCACGCCGCCCCCGCGCCGCTGCCGGGCGAGGCCGAATGGGCGACGCTCGATCCCGACGCCTATGAATACCGGCATGTCACCGCCACCGGCATCTTCGACCATGACAGGGAGGCGCTGATCTTCCGCGCGTCCGGGCCCAATGACGGCCTGTCGCAGCCCGGCTATGTCGTGATGACACCGCTGCGGCTGGCGAGCGGCGCGCATGTCATCGTGGCGCGCGGCTTCGTGCCGGACGACCGCAGGGACCCGTCAACCCGCCGCGCGGGACAAGTGGCGGGCGAGGTGACGCTCACGGGCCTCCTGCGTGCGCCCGAAACGCGCAACGCCTTCACGCCCTTGGACAATCCGGCCAAGGGGCTCTGGTACACGCGCGACCCGGCGCTGATCGCCGCCCATTTCGGCCTCGAACGCGCCGCTCCTTTTTCCATCGACGCCGATCCCGTGCCCCTGCCCGGCGGCTGGCCCAAGGCCGGGGTAACGCCTGTGAACATTCCCAACAGCCACCTGTCCTATGCGCTGACCTGGTACGGGCTGGCGGCAACGCTGGCGGCCTTTTGCGGGTTTCTGGTGTGGCGCAGACGCGGACATTGAGACGGAATATCGTTCTGAAACGTTCTATGCTAATCGAACCCGCGCCGTCATTGCGAGCGGAGCGAAGCAATCCAGAAGCCTCACGTGGGGCATGGATTGCCGCGTCGCCTTCGGCTCCTCGCAATGACGACCTGAACAGAGCACAGGATACGACGTGAATTATCTCTCGACCCGTGGCGAAGCCCCCGTTCTTTCCTTCACCGAGGCCCTGCTCGCGGGGCTGGCGCGCGATGGCGGCCTTTATGTGCCGCACTCCTATCCGCAGCTCTCGGCCGCCGAGATCGCGGGCTTTGCCGGCGTCAGCTATGCCGAAGTGGCCGAGAGCGTCATCGGGCCCTTCACCGGCGGCGAGATCGACGCGCATGATTTCACGCGCATGGTGCGCGAGGCCTATGGCTCGTTCCGCCATTGCGCCGTTACGCCCCTGACCCAGATCGGCGACAATCTGTTCGTCCTCGAACTCTTCCATGGACCGACGCTCGCCTTCAAGGACGTCGCCATGCAGCTGCTTGGCCGCATGATGGACCATGTGCTGAAGAAAGAGGGCAGGCGCGCCACCATCGTCGGCGCTACCTCGGGCGACACGGGCGCGGCCGCCATCGAGGCGTTCCGCGGGCTGGAGCAGGTCGATGTCTTCATCATGTATCCGCACAACCGCGTCTCGGACGTGCAGCGCAGACAGATGACGACGGTGGAAGGCGACAACATTCATTGCATCGCGCTGGAGGGCACGTTCGACGATTGCCAGTCGATCCTGAAGGGATGTTTCAACAATCTCGACTTCCGCGATTCACTTGGCCTGTCGGGCGTCAACTCGATCAACTGGGCGCGCGTCGTCGCGCAGATCGTCTATTATTTCACGAGCGCGGTCGTGCTCGGCGCGCCGCATCGCAAAGTGTCCTTCACCGTGCCGACCGGCAATTTCGGCGATGTTCTGGCCGGCTATGTCGCCAAGCGCATGGGCCTGCCGATCGGACGTCTGGTGATCGCCACGAATGAGAACGACATTCTCGCGCGCACGCTGGATGAGGGTGCCTATGAGGTGCGCGGCGTACACGCCACGCAATCGCCTTCGATGGACATCCAGGTCTCATCCAATTTCGAGCGGCTGCTGTTCGACGCCTGCGGGCGTGATGCCAGCATGGTGCGCGCGATGATGGCCAGCCTCTCGCAATCGGGACGTTTCGAACTGCCGCCCGCAATGCTGATGAAGATCACGCAGGAATTCGACGCCTATCGCACCGGCGAGACCGGCACCGCCAAGGAAATGGCGCGCGTCTGGAAGGAATGCGGCGTCCTGCTCGATCCGCACACCGCGGTGGCTGTCCATGCCGCGCGCAAGGCGCTGGCGCATGATCCTGCGACGCCGATGGTCGCACTGGCGACCGCGCATCCGGCGAAATTCGGGGCCGCCGTCGTGAAGGCCACCGGCCAGTCCCCGGTCCTGCCCGCGCATCTGGCGGGCCTGATGGACAAGCCGGAGCGCTTCACGGTGCTCGCCAACGATCAGGCCGTGATCGAGGCCTTCGTGCGCGAACGGGCGCGGGCCGCGCGTTGAGGCGCATCCCATGACCATCGAGATCACGACGCTGCCATCCGGCCTGCGGATCATCACCGATTCCATGCGCGATCTGGAAACCGCCTCGCTGGGCGTCTGGATCGGCGCGGGCTCGCGCCATGAAAGCAAGAGCGAGCACGGCCTGTCGCACCTGCTCGAGCATATGGCGTTCAAGGGCACGACACGCCGTTCCGCGCGCGCCATTGCCGAAGAGATCGAGTCCGCAGGCGGCGATCTCAATGCGGCCACCTCATCGGAAACCACCGCCTATTATGCGCGCGTGCTCGCCTCCGACACCGGGCTTGCGCTCGACATTCTGGGCGACATTCTCACGCAAAGCACCTTCGACGCACAGGAGCTGGAGCGCGAGAAAGGCGTGATCGTGCAGGAGATCGGCGCGGCGGAAGATACGCCCGACGATCTCGTCTTCGACCTGTTCACGGATGCGGCCTTTCCCGACCAGCCGATCGGGCGCACGATTTTGGGGACGCCCGAACGCGTGTCAGGTTTCAACCGCTCGTCCATCGAAACCTATCTCGCGCGCCATTATGCGGCACCGTCCTGCATCGTCGCCGCGGCAGGTGCCGTCGAGCACCAGCGCATTGTCGACGAGGCCAGCCAGCATTTCGCCGCGCTGGGCGCCACAGCCGCGCTGCCGCCAGAGCCCGCACGCTATGTGGGTGGCGAGAAACGGCTGCGCCGCAAGCTCGAACAGACGCATGTCGTTGTCGGCTTTCAGGGCTGCTCGTTCCACAATCTCGAAGAATATGCGCTGACCGTCTTCACCAATGCGGTGGGCGGCGGCATGTCCTCGCGCCTCTTCCAGCAGGTGCGCGAGGAGCGTGGCCTTGCCTATTCGATCTATTCCTTCCACTGGCCCTATGCCGACACCGGCCTGTTCGGGTTTTACGCCGCCACGGCACCGGGCGACGTCGCCGAACTCATGCCCGTCGCGCTCGATTGCCTGCGCGAGGCCGCCGACACGCTGAGCGAAGCAGAGATGGATCGCGCCAAGGCGCAGATGAAGGTCGCCCAACTCACCGCGCTCGAATCCTCCAGTGCCCGTGCCGAGCAGATCGCCCGCCAGCATCTGTTCTATGGACGCGTCTTGCCGCGCGAGGAAATCATCGGCAGGATCGACGCCCTGTCGCTGGAAGAGGTGCGCCTCGCGGGGCACCGCGCCCTTTCAACGGCACCGACGCTCGCCGCCATCGGCGATGTTTCCAAGGTCATGACGCGGGCGAGGATCGCAGAGCGTCTGGCCTGACACGCGGACACCAGAATGGCCCTGTTTCGTTTAGGCACGCCGGCTGAACCCAAGCACGCGATCCGCGGCGATGACGTCTTCCTTCGACCTCTCGAGGCGCGCGACCATCCCGCATGGGCCGCCCTGCGCGAGCAGAGCCGCGATTTTCTGACACCCTGGGAGCCGACCTGGTCGGCCGACGACCTGACGCGATCCGCCTATCGCCGCCGCCTGCGCCGTCATGCCGGGGAGATGGAGCGGGACGAAGCCTATCCGTTCCTGATCTTCCGGCAAAACGATGGTGCCCTGCTGGGCGGGCTCACACTGGGACATGTGCGCCGTGGCGTCTCGCAGACCGCAACGCTCGGCTACTGGATGGGGCAGCCCTTTGCAGGTCGCGGTTACATGGCCCGTGCGGTGCGCGCAGCCTTGACCTACGGCTTCGCACATCTGCGTTTACATCGCATTGAAGCGGCCTGCCTGACCCATAATGAGCGTTCAATTCGCCTGCTGGAGGGCACCGGCTTCCACCGCGAGGGCCTTGCGCGCGCCTATTTGCGGATCAATGGCACCTGGCAGGACCACCTGCTGTTTGCCAGGCTGGACAGTGACCCGGCGGCACCGGCTGTGCGCGTCTGCCCCTCTCCCATCGGAGACGAGGCGGGCCTATCCCTCCAAACCATCTGTGCACCCACCGGCGACGAGCCTTGCTCACGGCCCGCCTGAGCTTTACCAATCAAACTCCCGACATGGTCGCAGTGCACGGGGGGGGTCTATCGATCTCAAGCGTGATCTGGTTTGGCTCCGGGCGACCTACATCGTCTGCGTTTAAAGTGGGTATCGTGCGTCGACTCCTGTCCTTTCTCATCCTGCTCAGCCTCGTCCTCTCCCATTTGGTGGCGGGCATCGCGCCCGCCCTGGCGATCGAATCCGTTCGCGTGCCATTGTCGGCGCGCGCCATCGACCTGACGCAAGTCGCCCGGCATTATTCTGCGCAAGGCGACCGATTACAGGTGTCCACCGCCCCGGGATCGGACGGGATCGTCCGGCGCATCGAAGTCAGCGCGCGAGAGGCCGGCACAGCGCCTTCCTGGATCGTGTTCGCACTGACCAACGACACTGAAGAACAGGTGGAGCGCCTGATCGTTGCGCCCCATTTCCGGCTCGTGGGCTCCGGCGTGATCTGGCCTGATCTGGGTGCCTCGCGGGTCTCAACCATCACGACGAGCCAGGGCTTCCCGCCCGAGCGCGAGGATTCGACCGACGCCGACGTGTTCCGCCTGACGCTCGATCCCGGCACCACCGTCACCTATGTTGCCGAATTGCGCACACCGAACCTGCCGCAGCTCTATTTGTGGGAGCCGGACGCCTACAAGGACAAGATCACCAGCCTGACGCTCTACAAGGGCCTGATCATCGGCATTTCCGGCCTGCTGGCGCTGTTCCTGACCATCGTCTTCGTGGTCAAGGGCGCGGTGATCTTTCCCGCCGCCGCCGCGCTCGCCTGGGCTGTGCTGGCCTATGTCTGCATCGACTTCGGTTTCTGGGGCAAGATTTTCGAGATGGGGCCGGAGGCCAATCGCGTCTGGCGCGCGGGCGCGGAAACCATTCTCGCCGCGACGCTGATCGTCTTCCTGTTCGCCTATCTCAACCTGAGCCGCTGGCATGTACGCGCCTCGCATGTCGCAGCCGTCTGGCTTATCTTTCTCGCCTGCCTGATCGGTCTGGCTGTCTATGACGCATCGGTAGCGGCAGGCGTTGCGCGTATTTCGCTCGCCGCCATCGCGGGCGTCGGCTTCATTCTCGTGCTTTATCTGTCAACCCACGGCTTCGACCGGGCCGTCATGCTCATCCCGACGTGGCTCCTGCTGCTGGTCTGGGTGTCGGCGGCGGGGTTCACCGTCACCGGCGTTCTGACCAATGATCTCGTGTCGCCCGCCCTGATCGGCGGGCTGGTGCTGATCGTCATGCTGATCGGATTCACTGTCATGCAGAACGCCTTTGCGGGCGGCATGGCGCATGGCACGGTGACCGATTCCGAGCGCCGCGCGCTGGCTCTGACCGGCTCCGGCGACATTATCTTCGACTGGGACGTGTCTTCGGACGACATCTACGTCAGCCCCGAGGCGGAACAACAGCTCGGCATGAAGCGCGGTGTGCTGGAAGGCCCGGCCTCGGCCTGGCTCGACATTCTCCACCCGTTCGATCGCGACCGCTATACCACCTGCCTCGACACGGTGCTCGAATTGCGGCGCGGCCGCATCGCCATGGATTTCCGCCTGCGCGCGAGTGATGGCCACTACGTCTGGTTCCTGCTCAAGGCGCGACCGGTGGTCGGTGCCGACGGGGAAGTGGTGCGCGTGATCGGCACACTGTCGGATGTCACGGAAGGCAAGACGGCCGAGGAGCGGCTTCTGCAAGACGCCGTAAACGACAACCTGACGGGCCTGCCCAACCGCGAAATCTTTTTCGACCGGCTCGAGGCCGCGCTGAACAATGCGCGCATCGATCAATATCGCATGCCGACCGTGCTGTGCATCGACATCGACCGCTTCCGGCAGGTGAACGACACGGTGGGACTTTCAGCTGGCGATTCCATTTTGCTCACCGTTTCGCGCCGCCTCAACCGGCTGCTGCGCGAGCAGGACACGCTGTCACGCGTCAACGGCGACCAGTTTGCCGTCATTCTTCTGTCGGAAGCCAATCACGACAAGATCGTCGCGCTGGCGGATTCGATCCGCCGCACGGTGTCGACCCCGATCACCTTCGGTGAGCGCGACGTGGCGCTGACCTGCTCGGTGGGCCTCACACTCTATGACGTGCAGGTCCATCCGCAGCGCGAGGACATGCTGAAGGATGCGCAGATCGCGCTGGCTCATGCCAAGCGCCTCGGCGGCAATCGCACCGAAGTCTTTCGCCCCAGCATGCGCGGCATGCGCTCCGATCGCATGGCACTGGAAGCCGATCTGCGCCGGGCGCTGGAGCGTGGCGAGATGAAGCTGCTGTTCCAGCCGATTGTCCGGCTGGACGACCGCACCATCGCAGGGTTCGAGGCCCTGCTGCGCTGGGATCATCCAAGGCTTGGGCGCCTCAACCCGAGCGACTTCATTCCTGTCGCGGAAGAGACCGGCGTCATCATCGATCTTGGTATTTTCGTGCTGGAGCGCGCAGCGCGCGAATTGTCGGCCTGGCAGAACGCGCTCGACGTGACGCCGCCGATCTTCTGCAGTGTCAATATTTCCTCGCGCCAATTGCTGCGCCACGACCTGCTGCACGATGTGAAGGGTGTGCTCACGCGCTCCGGTATTTTGCCGGGCACGCTGAAACTCGAAATTGCCGAGAGCATCGTGATGGAAAATCCCGAATTTGCCGCGCAAATACTGGAGCGGCTGCATGCACTGGGCTCGGGCATCTGCCTCACCGGCTTTGGCACGGGCTACTCATCGCTGTCATTGTTGCAGCGGCTGAAGATCGACGTGATCAAGATCGACAAGAGCCTGACGCGGATCAACGCCAAGGGCTCGCGCCCGATCATCCTGCGCTCCGTGATCGGTCTTTCGCATGACCTCAACCTCGAAGTGATCGCCGAAGGCACGGAGAGCGAGAGCGACGCCGTCGAATTGTTGGAACTGGGTTGCGAATTCGCGCAGGGCTATGCCTTCGGCCATCCCATCTCGCTGGCAGAAGCCCGCAAGCTGGTGGGCGCGGCGCATGAGGCGGCGTGAGCGCTTCGCCAGTTACCTTTGCCTCGTCATTGCGAGGAGCGAAGCGACGAAGCAATCCATCTGGCGGCGACC
>CAIWVR010000153.1 GCA_903916165.1 uncultured Hyphomicrobiales bacterium
GGCTGCCTTGGCACGACGGGGCCGGCCTCGACCAATCCGGCAACCGGCAAGCCCTATGGCCTCGACATGCCGATGGTCACCATCCGCGACATGGTGCGCGGACAGAAAATGCTGATCGATCATTTCGGGATCTCGCAATTGTTCTGCGTGATCGGCGGCTCCATGGGCGGCATGCAGGTGCTGCAATGGGCCGCGAGCTATCCCGAGCATGTCTTTTGCGCGATCCCGATCGCCACGGCGCCGCGCCATTCGTCGCAAAACATCGCCTTTCACGAAGTCGGCCGCCAGGCTGTCATGGCCGATCCTGAATGGGCGGGTGGGCGCTATTTCGAAACGGGACGCCATCCGACCAAGGGGCTCGCGGTGGCGCGCATGGCGGCGCATATCACCTATCTGTCGGACGAGGCCCTGCATCGCAAATTCGGTCGCAAGTTCCAGAACAAGACGGCGCCGACCTTCACCTTCGATGCCGACTTCCAGATCGAGAGCTACCTGCGCCATCAGGGCTCGACCTTTGTCGAGCGCTTCGATGCGAACGCCTATCTCTACCTCACCCGCGCGATGGATTATTTCGATCTCGCCGGCGATTATGACGGGAGCCTGGCGCGCGCGTTCCAGCACACGAGGACGCGTTTCTGCGTGGTGTCCTTCACGTCGGACTGGCTGTTCCCGACCTCAGCCTCGCGCGCCATCGTTCATGCGCTGAACGCTGGCGGCGCCTCGGTGTCTTTCGTCGAGATCGAAACCGACAAGGGACACGACGCCTTCCTGCTCGACCTGCCGGAATTGTTTGCGACCACATCTGGCTTCATCGAAAGCGCGGCGCGGGCACGCGGGCTCAAAGAAGCAAAGGCGGCCTCATGAGCGCGCGCTCATTTCCAATTGGCTCGGACACCGCGCGCGTCGACCTGCTGGTGGTCGCGGGCATGGTGGCCTCCAATACGCGGGTCCTGGACATTGGCTGCGGCGACGGTGCCTTGCTGCGCCTGCTCGCGGAAGAGCGCGGCGTCGACGCGCGCGGCATTGAATTGTCCCAGCGCGGCGTGAATGATTGCGTGGCGAAAGGTCTGTCCGTCATCCAGGGTGACGCCGACACGGACCTGATCGATTATCCTGATGACAGTTTCGATTATGTCATCCTCTCGCAGACACTTCAGGCAACCCGCAATCCCCGCCGCGTGCTCGAGCAGATGTTACGCATCGGACGACGGGCCATCGTGTCCTTCCCGAATTTCGGTCATTGGCGAATCCGGGGACAGTTGATTTTTCGCGGGCGCATGCCCGTCACGGAAAATCTTCCGCTCGCCTGGTATGAGACACCCAACATCCACTTCTGCACGATCCGGGATTTCGTCTCTCTCGTCGACGAGGTCGATGCGAAGATCGATCGCGCGGTCGCTCTGGACAGTTCGGGGGCACCCATGCGCGTGAGCGCCCCGTGGTGGATCTGGAACATGTTCGGCGAACAGGCCGTGTTCCTGCTCGAGCGTCAGAACTGAAAAGCGCTCAGGCCTTGGCGGCTTTCGCGCGCTCGTAGCCCTTCACAATGAGCTGATGGGCTTCAGCGGCATCGCCCCAGCGCTGCACCTTCACCCATTTGCCGTTTTCCAGATCCTTGTAATGTGTGAAGAAATGCTCGATCTGCTCGAGCGTGATCTTCGGCAGATCCGTGTAATTCTGGACGCTTTCATAGCGGCGCGTCAGCCTGCTCGAGGGAACCGCGATGAGTTTTTCATCGCCACCGGCCTCATCTTCCATGAGAAGAACACCGACAATGCGGCAGCTCATGATCGCCCCGGGGATGATCGCGCGGGTGTTGGCGACGATAACGTCACATGGATCGCCATCATCAGACAGCGTGTGCGGGATGAACCCGTAATTTCCCGGATACCGCATGGCCGTATAGAGGAAGCGGTCGACCACGAGCGCGCCGGCTTCCTTGTCCATCTCATACTTGATCGGCTCGCCGCCAATCGGCACTTCGATGACGACATTGACCTCCTGAGGATAGTTCTTGCCGATCGAGACTGCTTCGAGACGCATGGACTGCTCCGGGTTTCAATTTCGGCCACTGCTTAGGCGCTGACTCCGCCCGGGGCAAGCCAGACTTTGATGCTAGGTCAATTGAAGCCGAACGCGACGCGCTTTCGCGATTCTCCTGCGAAGCGCTCATAAGCCTCGCGCACCGGGCGACCACCGAGCTTGCGATAAAAAGCAAGCGCCCGTTCATTTTCAGCCAGAGCCCAGACCAGGGCGGAGGTATAGCCGTGGTCGGCAAGATCTGCGCGCGCCGCCTTGAACAGACCGCGACCAAAACCGAGCCCCTGAAATTCCGGCGCCAGATAGATTTCGTAGATCTCACCCTGATAGGGCAGGGCAGGGACGCGGTTGGGGCCGTAGCTGGCATAGCCTTCGACCCCGTCATCGAACTCAAGAACGACGATGCGAGAACCACGTTGAATGGCAGAGCCCCACCATCTGGGCCCACGCCGCGCGATCATGCGCTCCAGTTCACGGCCGGGGATGATGCCCCTGTAGGCGTCACGCCAGGCCGCATCGTGCACGGCGGCGATGCTCCAGGCATCGGCGGGCAGGGCCTTGCGAATTGTAATGACCGTATCGACCATGGGCCAATGTTAGGGCCGTGCGAACGTCCACTGCAAGCGGTTGCGAGGCTGGCCATGACAAAGTTTTTTGGCGGCCCGTGCATGAAAGCTCTTCACAAACGAAAAAGCCGCCTTGCGGCGGCTCTTCGACATCTCCCTGTGGTATCGGGAGAAATTGGAGCGGGCGAAGGGATTCGAACCCTCGACCCCAACCTTGGCAAGGTTGTGCTCTACCACTGAGCTACACCCGCATCCGTCCGGCACTGCCGGTGGCGGGTATATGCCGCATTCCAAATGCGATTGCAACCGCATCTTCCGCGGAAAATCAAAAAGCGCCCGGAACGCGCAATCTGCGCAGCGGCGAGTTGCAGATCCATGTCTCTTGCCCCATGTGAGGAGGGACAATCGCGACCCTAGCGCGGAAGGAAGACGATCACATGTTCGCCCAGAGCAGCGACACGGCCCGGCCAACAGCCGGTGGCCTGATCAAGGATACAACGACAGCGACCTTCCGGGAGGATGTCATCGCTGAATCGGCACGTCAGCCTGTTCTCGTGGATTTCTGGGAACCAGGATCCGAACCGTCCCTGAAGATGATCCCGCTGATCGAGAAGGCGGTGGTCTCAGGGGCTGGCAAGGTCAAGCTCGTCAAGATGAACGTCAAGGAGCATCCGCAGATCGCGGGACAGCTCGGGATCAAATCGATCCCCGCCGTGGTCGCATTCCAGAACGGGCGCCCGATCGACGGTTTCGTGGGCGTGCTGCCCGAAAGCCAGATCAAGGACTTCATCGAACGTCTGGTTGGCCCGGTCGAAACTGAAATTGACGCGCTGCTCGCCGAGGGCGAAGCTGCCCTGTCAGAGGAACGTCTTGAGGATGCCGGCGAGATCTTTTCGGAGGTCTTGCAAGCCGAGCCCGACAATGCTGCGGCCGCCGCCGGCCTCGCCCGCGCGCTTCTGGCGCTTGATCGCGCCGCGGAGGCTCTGGCCGTGCTCGATTCGCTGACACCGGCATCCGGTGCCGACGCGAAAGTGCATGCGGTCCGCACTGCCGTCGACCTCGCCCTCCAGGCAGCCAAACTCGGCGACGTTGGGGACCTGGAGGCCAGGCTTGCCGCGAACCCC
>CAIWVR010000154.1 GCA_903916165.1 uncultured Hyphomicrobiales bacterium
AATCAAAATAATGCTGCACCTGATGAAACAACCACAATAAACTATACGCTTTTGGACTTTTCGGTTGGTGGAAACATAAAAATAAAAAACCAATTTGTTTCTATAAGACCCCTCGCAATGACGACCTAGACCGGATCAAAATCCGCCGGATCATACTCCCGATGGGTCGAGCAGAATTCGCAGGTGATGCCGATGCGGCCATTGTCGCCCACCATGTCGCGGCGCTCATCGCGGGGAAAGCGGCGCAGCATCTCCTCGATCTTGTCGGATGAGCAGCGGCAGGCCTCGATGACGCCCTGGCCCTCGAACACTTTCACACCGCGCTCGTGGAAGAGACGAAACAGCAGTCGCTCGCTCGACAGCATGGGGTCAACCAGCTCATGGTCTTCCACTGTCGCGGTGAGGCTCTGGGCCTCGGTCCAGGCGTCATCTTCGGATGGCGATTGGACCCTTGCCCCTTCCGGTGCATCACCCGGGTGAAGATCCACCTGCCGCAGGCGGTCGATGGACTGGGGCAGGAACTGCACCATCAAGCCGCCGGCGCGCCAATGGTGGCCCTCGCCGGTCAGGTTTTCAGCAACCGCGAGCCGCACAATGGTCGGGATCTGCTCCGACTGGCGGAAATATTGATGCGCGGCCTCTTCGAGCCCCTGCCCCTCCAGCGGCACAACGCCCTGGTAGCGTGACATGTCCTGGCCCTGGTCGATGGTCAGCGCGAGATGACCCGAGCCGAGCAGCTGCGCCGGCGAGGCCTCTCCTGCGGCCTGCGCCTGCTCCAGCGCCTCGGCATTGAAGCGCGCAAAGGCGCGCACGCGATCTGGCGCGTCGAAATCGACGACGATCATGTCGACCACGCCATCGGTGCGCGTCTGCACCTGGAAGCGGCCCTCGAATTTCAGGGCCGAGCCGAGCAGGATGGTCAGCGCCGTCGCCTCGCCGACGAGCCGGGCGACCGGAGCCGGATAGGCGTGGCGGGCGAGGATTCTGTCGACCGAAGGACCGAGCCGGACCACACGGCCACGGCTTTCCAGCGGCTCGACCACGAAAGGCACGACCATGTCGTCGAGCCCGAGGTCCGAGACCGCGCGCGTCGTTTGTTCGTTCACGGGGAGATTGCTCCCATGCACCAGGCCAGCACGCCCTTTTGCGCATGCAGGCGGTTTTCAGCCTCGTCGAAGACCACTGACTGCGGGCCATCAATGACCGAGTCGGTCACTTCCTCGCCCCGATGCGCCGGCAGGCAATGCATGAAGATGGCCTGCGAACCGGCCACCGCCATCAGGGTGTCATTCACCTGGTAACGCGCCAGCAGATTATGTCGCCGGCGAGACTCGTCCTCGTCGCCCATCGAGACCCAGCAGTCTGAAATGACACAATCGACGCCTTTCACGGCCTCCAACGGGTCAGTCATCATATTCATGCGCGCGCCGTGGCGCTTCGCCCAGTCGACCAGCGCCGGGCCTGGCGCAAGTTCGGCAGGCGTTGCAACATTGATGGTGAAATCGAACCGCTGCGCCGCCTCGACCCAGCTCGCCAGCACATTATTGGCATCGCCGGTCCAGGCCACCGTGCGGCCCTTGATCGGCCCGATATGTTCTTCAAACGTCATCACATCGGCCATGACCTGGCACGGATGCGAGCGCTTGGTGAGCGCATTGATCACCGGCACGGTGGCGTAGCGCGCCAGTTCCAGCATGTCGTCATGATCGAGAATGCGAATCATGATCGCATCGACGAAGCGCGACAGCACGCGCGCCGTATCGGCGATGGTCTCGCCACGACCCAGCTGCATTTCGGCACCGGTGAGCATGACAGTCTCGCCGCCGAGTTCGCGCATGGCGACGTCGAAGGACACGCGCGTGCGCGTCGAGGGCTTGTCGAAGATCATCGCCAGCATCTTGCCCACGAGCGGGCGGTCGGCCGACTTCATCCCCTTCACGCGCCTGGACTTGATCGCGGCGGAGACATCGAGGATGTGGCGCAATTGCCGCGCATCGACCTCGGACAGATCGGTGAAATGGCGGGGGCTGCCCGTCGGGGTCGGGGTGCTCACGCCTTGGCTCCGTGTTTCAGGTCTTTTTCCATCCGCGCGCAGGTGGCGTCCAAGCGGGAAACCGCTTCCAGCGCATCCGCCTCGGTGATGACAAGCGGCGGCAGCAGACGCACGACATTGTCGCCCGCCGGGATCACCAGAAGATGCTCCGCGCGCGCAGCCACGGCGAAGTCACCATTATTGACCCGCAATTTGACGCCGAGCATCAGCCCTTCACCACGCACCAGCTCGACAATGTCTGGATGCCTGTCCTGCACTTCGGCGAGACGCTGCTTCAGCAGCAGGCCCATCTGCTCGACATGATCGAGAAAGCCATCCGCCAGAACGACATCGAGCACGGCATTGCCGACGGCCATGGCCAGCGGATTGCCACCATAGGTCGTGCCATGCGTGCCCGCTGTCATGCCCTTGGCCGCCTCTTCCGTCGCCAGGCACGCCCCCAGCGGAAAGCCACCGCCGATGCCCTTGGCCACCGCCATAATGTCGGGCGTGACGCCAGACAGCTCGCCGGCAAAGAACTTGCCCGTGCGGCCGACGCCGGTCTGGACTTCGTCGAAGATCAGCAAAAGACCATGCTCGTCGCACAAGGCGCGCAGGCCGCGCAGGCATTGCGAGGGCACAGGACGTATGCCGCCCTCGCCCTGGATCGGCTCGATCAGGATCGCGCCGGTCTGCGGGCCGATGGCGGCCTTGAGCGCCTCATGATCGCCAAACGGGACCTGGTCGAACCCGTCGACCTTGGGGCCGAAGCCGTCGAGATATTTCTGTTGCCCGCCGGCGGCAATCGTCGCCAGCGTGCGGCCGTGGAAAGCGCCCTCAAATGTGATGATCCGGTACTTGTCCGGATGCCCGCTCGCGGACTGATATTTGCGCGCCATCTTGATCGCGCATTCCATCGCCTCGGCACCGGAATTGGTAAAAAAGACCGTGTCCGCAAAGGTCGCATCGACCAGGCGCTGCGCCAGACGTTCACCTGCGGGTATCTTGAAGAGGTTGGACGTGTGCCAGATCTTGCGGCCCTGCTGCGTCAGCGCCTCGACGAGATGGGGATGCGCATAGCCCAGCGACGCAACGGCGATGCCGCCGCCGAAATCGAGATATCGCGTCCCGTCCGTGGACGTCAGCCAAGCGCCTTCGCCCGTTTCAAACGAGAGGTCGGCGCGTGCATAGGTCGGAAGTATCGGCGAAATCACGGGTCTCTGCTCCGATGCGGTCACGGATCCTGCGAAGACAGGATGTCTCCAGAAAAGAAAGTGCCGCCCGAAAAGGGGCGGCATTTCGTTGTCAAGTGTAGTTTCTCCCGCGTCCCCGGTCAATTGAGGTCGGGGCGCGGAAAGACCAGCTACTATTGTGAGAATGACACAAAATGCGCCGAAAGGCCCGGTTCCATGGATCAACCTGAGTCGGAGATGAAACTCGCTGGGGAAAACAAATCGTAAAGCCCGCCGACTCTTGCGCCAGATTCAACCAGTAGTGTAGCGTCCAAGCCGTCGGATACGACATCTCGTGCGGCGGACCTTCCGAGAGAGTGCATTAGCGTTTCACGACGTCGGCTTGTCCGGCGCAGCGTGCGCTCCCGGATTCTATTTGGCGGACCTTGGAGGACGACATCATGTCCTGGACCGATGAACGTGTGGACCTTCTCCGCAAACTCTGGCTCGATGGTCTCAGCGCCAGTCAGATTGCAGCGGAGCTGTCTCACGGCATCACGCGCAATGCCGTCATTGGCAAAGTGCATAGACTCGGCCTTTCCGGCCGGGTGAAGGCGCCCGCGGCGGCCACGCCCCGGCAGCGCACGCGGGCGACGACCCCACGTCCCGTGAGCCCGCGCCCTGCGGCTCCCGCGTCTCGCGGCAATCTGGCGGTCGCTTTCCGCCCGATGGAAGCCCCCGAACCCCTCCCGATGGAAGATGTGGTGATCCCCATGTCGGACATGGTGGAGATCATGGACCTGCGTGAAAACATGTGCCGTTGGCCGGTCGGAGACCCGACCACCCCGGAATTCCGCTTCTGCGGATCCCGGAGCCCCCCCGGCGGCCCCTATTGCATGCATCACGCGCGCATTGCCTATCAGCCGGCACAGGAACGCCGTCGCGAACGCGAACGTCGCGCCCAGCAGCTCACGCGCATCGGCTGACACAAAGCAGACAACGCAGAAAAGGCCGGGGCGACCCGGCCTTTTTCATGTCTGGTGTCAGACGTCGAGTGGCAGTTCGACGGTAAATTCCGCGCCCTCGCCGGGACGGCTGGACACGCGCAACAGGCCGCGATGGCGGGCCACAATATGCTTGACCAGTGCCAGACCGAGACCGGTGCCGCCCTTGGCCCGGCTCTTGCCGGCATCGACCCGGTAGAACCGCTCGGTCAGACGCGGCAGATGCTCCGCCGCTATGCCTGCGCCATGGTCGCGCACGCTCAGGCGCGCGACGTCGCGCCCCTCGCCCATCCGAACCAACGAGATCACGACATCGACATGGCTCTCTTCGCCCGTGTCGCTTGCCCCGTATTTGATGGCGTTTTCGATCAGATTCTCCGCCACGCGGGTCAATTCGTCGCGATTGCCTGCGACCACCAGCTGGTCGGGGGCCTCGATGAGGATGCTGATGGCATTTTCCTGCGCCACCGGCGTCAGGCCATCGGCGCAATGGCGCACGACCTCGACAAGATCGACCGGCGATTGCGGGCGCAAGTGCTGCTGCTGTTCGATCTGCGACAGCGACAGCAGGTCGTCAATGAGCCGCGCCATCCGCTGCCCCTGATCGCGCATGATCGCCAGAAACCGCTCGCGCGCGAGGCGATCATCTTTGGCAGCCCCCTGCAGCGTCTCGATAAAGCCGAGCAGCGAGGCGAGCGGCGTGCGCAATTCGTGGCTGGCGTTGGCGATGAAATCAACGCGCATTTTCTCGACGCGGCGCGCGGCGGTGAGATCGCGCAAGGTGAGAACCGCAAAGTCGACGCCGTCGTCCTTGAGTGGGGCCGCATGAACCTCAAAGACGCGTTCGACCGGCACCCGCTCATGCAGCATGGTTGTCGTTGCCGCACCGCCTTCGAAGACGCGCGCGGTCGCATCGAGCACGTCGGGCGAGCGGATCACCAGCGGCAGGGACTTGTGCTCGCGCAAGGCAGGGAACAATCCACATGCGGGCTTGTTGGCTGCAATAATGCGTTGCCCACGACCGATGATCAGCACCGGATCGGGCAGCGCCTCCACAAAAGCCTCAAGTCTGCCTGCCATTTCATGATCCTGCACATGTCACATGACACCTTTATGGCGGCAGTGACCGGTCAGGATCAAGCTTGCAGGTTGGCGACGACGGGCGCAGGCTCGCCTGCACGGAGAACGCCCATGCCCGACCGCAAGCCACGCAAGCCCGACTGGCGCAAGTTCGACTTCAAACTGGACGATCTGCCCAAGGAGATCGACGACAGGGCGCTGGCTTCGGGCGGCTTTCCCTACGCCGAGAAGATGAAGGTAAAAACCTACGAGAAGGAGCTGCGCGCGCTGCAGGTCGAGCTGGTGCATATGCTGGCCTGCGTGAAGACGTCAGGCGCGCGCGTTGTCATTGTGCTCGAGGGGCGCGACGCCGCGGGCAAGGGTGGCGCAATCAACCGGCTCACGGCCCATCTCAATCCCCGCTCGGCCCATGTCGTCGCCCTGTCCAAGCCGACCGAGACCGAAGCCGGGCAATGGTATTTTCAGCGCTATCTCTCCCACATGCCGACCGCTGGCCAGATCGCGATCTTCGACCGCTCCTGGTACAATCGGGCTGGCGTCGAGCCCGTCTTCGGGTTCTGCACGCACGACCAGACCGCCCGGTTTCTCGAAGAGGCACCGCATGTCGAAGCCATGCTGGCGCGCGATGGCATTTGCCTGATCAAGATCTTCCTGGCGATCGGTCGCGAGATGCAGATGAAACGGCTGCATGCGCGATGGCGCGATCCCCTCGCGCGGTGGAAACTGACGGAGATCGACTTCAAGGCAATTGCCAAATGGGACGATTATTCGCGTGCCTATGATGCCATGCTGGAGGTGACCGACCGCGCCGAGGCACCGTGGACCATCATCCGCGCCAATGACAAGCGTCGGGCGCGGCTGGAGGTCATCCGCCACATCCTGCTCAGCGTCGATTATGAAGGAAAGGACAGGAAGGCCATCGGCTCCGCCGATGATCGCATCGTCCTTGATGCGCAGGCCTATCTGCGCGGTGGCGGCGAACCGGGCCGCTAGGGAGCCCCCTCGTCGGGTCGGCTCATCGCCGCGCGCAGGCTGTTCCAGCGGCGGATGCCCTCGTTGGCACCCAGCAAAGCCAGCGCCAGGACGAAGGGCGCGACGTAATAGATGATCCGGAACAGCAGCAGGGAGGCGAGCAGGGTCTCGGGCGACGGTGCCGGGACCGTGTTGAGCATGGTCGCCTCAAAGGCACCGATGCCGCCAGGCATGTGGCTTGCGATACCAAGCAGGCAGGCCAGCACATAGGTCGCGCAGAAACTGATGAAATCGAGCCCATGACCCGCTGGCAAGATCACGAAAAGCGCGCCTGCCGCGCAGCCGAGATCGATCACACCCAGCAAGATCTGGCTGAGCGTCAGTGTCAGGCCGGGAAGCTCCAGCCGGAGACCCTGCACGCTGACGCGGCGATGGCCGCGCGAAATCCATGCCAGATAATACATAATAGCCGACAGGACGCTCAGGCCGATGAGCAGATTGACCCAGCCCTTGAGACGATTCACCTCGGCGATGGCGTCAGGCTGTATCGTGAGCGCGACGCCGATAACCAGGGCCATGCCGAGCCAGAAGGTGAGCCCCGCGATCACGGTCAGGCTCGCGACCTTCCCGGCGCTGACGCCGGCACGCGAGTAAATCCAGTAGCGCACGGTGCCAGCCGTCACCAGCGGGAAGCCGAGCGTGAAAGAAATCGCATAGCTGGTGAAGGAGGCAAGCGCCGTGGTGCGGTAGGGCACGCGCAGGTGCAATTGCCGGAGTGCGACGGCGTCATAGCCGGTGAGCGCGATGTAGGAAATCGCCGTCAACAGTGAGGCACCGACGATCTGCTCCAGGCTCGTCGCGGCGATGGCCGCGCGCAACTCACCCCAATGCAGGCCAGCGATGGTGCGGCCCAGAACCCAAACTGAGAGGGCCAGAATGCAGATGCTGAAGCCAGCGCCAAGCCTGCTCCACATGCGGTGACGGCGCGCAAGATGCTGATCGACGGGCGTGACGGCCAGAAGTTGGGGCGCATGATCTGCGCCCGCCGGATTCGCCCCGTCGATCTCCTCCCGCATGGACCTTGTCATAACGCCTCGTCGACCGGAAAAGCGCCATACGAAAACACCCGGGCGCGTGCAAGAGCGTTATGGCGAGGCGAGCACCCAAGGGCAACCCCCGTCAATCGTTACGCTGATGGCGTCCACGTTCACAAATCAGCTTTATCAAGCGCTAAGAACCAGACTGACACTGCTGCGGCGACAGCGTGATGTCAATTTTGCGCCGTCGCACCCGACCATGCTTTTGTGAACGCATCCCTGAGGGTGGATTGCATGCCTGCAGCGGGATCGAAGTAGAAACGCACCTGACGTGCGCCCGCCGGCAGCGCGACGGCCCGGAAAATGACATTGGCGCGCAGCAAGGGCGCAGACACTCCATCCACCGCGCCACGCCACCCCGGATGCCAGACATCGTTCAACACGAGCCAGCCGGCATCCGGCGTATCGACGGACACCCG
>CAIWVR010000155.1 GCA_903916165.1 uncultured Hyphomicrobiales bacterium
GATCAGGTTTACATGACGGTCGTAGAGCGCATCGATCAGGTTGATGAAGCGCTTGGCCTCGTTGCGCCGCGCCTCGTCCATCACCGGAATGTCGTCGATGATCAAGGTGTGGAAGACCAGAGCAAGTTCCAGATAATCGGTGGCCCCCAAGGGCTGCTCGCAGAGGTCGGCAAAACCGAAGCGGGCGACGCCTCCGGCCTGTTCCGGGACCAAGACGTTGCGACCGAGCACCTCGACCACGCCGGGCCGGCCATGCTCGAGGCCGGTCAGCTTCTTGAACATGCGGTCGATCTTCCGCCTGGCCCCGGCATCGGCGGGGATATGATAGACGGGCTCGTTCGAGAGCTTTTCCAGCCGGAAATCGGTGCGCGACTGCAGTTCGAGCACCGCCATCCGCTCCTGCAGCAGATCGATGAAGGGCACGAAAAGCGCCCGGTTGAGGCCGTTTTCATAGAGCCTGTCGGGCACGACATTGGAGGTCGCGACCACGACGACACCCTGCGCGAAAAGCGCCGTGAACAGGCGTCCGAGGATCATCGCATCGGCTATGTCGGTGACCGCGAATTCATCGAAGCACAGCAGCGCCGCCTGGCGGGCGAGATCGCGCGCGACCGGCGCGAGCGGGTCATCGCCCTTCACCTCGCCGGCCTTGAGTTTTTGCCGGTAGGCATGGATGCGCGCGTGAACGTCGGCCATGAAGGCGTGAAAATGCACCCTGCGTTTGCGCGCCACAGGCGCTGCCTCGAAGAACAGGTCCATGAGCATGGTCTTGCCACGCCCGACGGCCCCCCAGATATACAGGCCACGGATATGCGGAGCCTCAGGCTTGCGGGCGAACAGCCGCTTCAGCGGATTTGGCTTCCCCGGAAGCGTGTAATCATGCAGCCGGCGCGCGAGCGCATCGAGCTCTCCCAGCGCCGCCTCCTGCGCCGGATCACACTCCAGATCGCCTGCAGCGACAAGGTCGTCATAAAGGTCGAGGACGGAGGTGGAGGTCACATTCGGTTCCGGTGGCGCAAGGCTGCAACGAAAAGGGCCGGCGACCCTGAAGGAAGCGCCGGCCCTGAAATCATCTGCCGTGAGACCCAATCAGCTCTGGCGCTCGATCATCATGTTTTTGATCTCGGCAATCGCCTTGGCAGGATTCAGGCCCTTCGGACACGCCTTGGCGCAGTTCATGATCGTGTGGCAGCGATAGAGACGAAACGGGTCCTCGAGGTTGTCGAGACGCGCGCCCGTCGATTCATCGCGCGAATCGATGAGCCAGCGATAGGCCTGCAGCAGGGCGGCGGGACCCAGATAGCGGTCGCCGTTCCACCAATAGCTCGGGCATGAGGTCGAGCAGCAGGCGCACAGGATGCACTCGTAAAGACCATCGAGCTTGTAGCGGTCTTCCGGCGACTGCTTCCACTCCTTCTCGGGACGCGGCGTGTCGGTCTGCAGCCAGGGCTCGATCGAGGCATGCTGCGCGTAGAAGCGCGTCAGATCCGGCACGAGATCCTTCACCACCGGCATGTGCGGCAGCGGATAAATCTTCACCGTCCCCTTGATGTCCTTCATGTCCATCGTGCAGGCCAGCGTGTTCGACCCGTCAATGTTCATCGCGCACGAGCCGCAGATGCCTTCACGGCACGAGCGGCGGAAGGTCAGTGTCGGATCGATCTTGTTCTTGATGTAAAGCATGGCGTCGAGGACCATCGGCCCGCAATCGTCCATGTCGACGTAATAGGCGTCGATGCGCGGATTGGCGCCATCGTCCGGATTCCAGCGGTAGATGCGGAATTCGCGGAGATTGGTCGCGCCTTGCGGCTTCGGCCAGGTCTTGCCCGCGGTCGGGCGCGAATTCTTCGGAAGAGCCAGTTCAACCATTGATTCTCTCTCGAACCTGCGGCGGGAAGAGCCAAACCCCTCCCGCATGTCGTTTCATGGTGAGCGTTTTCGGGCGTGTCTTAGTAAACGCGCGCCTTGGGCTCGATGTACTGGACCTCGTTGCTCATCGTGTAGGTGTGCACGGGGCGGTAGTCGATGGACACGCTCTTCTTGTCATTGTCGAGGAAGGACAGCGTGTGCTTCATCCAGGTCTGGTCGTCGCGGTCCGGGAAATCCTCGCGCGCATGGGCGCCGCGGCTTTCCTGGCGATTGAGCGCCGAATCCATCGTGACGACGGCCTGGACGAGGAGATTGTCGAATTCGAGCGTCTCGATAAGGTCCGAATTCCACACAAGCGACCGGTCGGTGATGCGGATATCGGGCAGGCCGCTCCAGACGTCGTGAATGAGCCTGGAGCCTTCCTCGAGAATTTCGCCGGTGCGGAACACGGCGCAATTGCTCTGCATCGTGGCCTGCATCCTGTCGCGCAGCACAGCGGTCGGCGTGCCGCCCTTGGCGTTGCGATAATGGTCGAGACGCGACAGCGACATATCCGCCGAATTCCTCGGCAGCTCCGGCTGCTTGGCACCGGCTTCGACGATCTCGGCGGCGCGCAGGCCGGCCGCGCGGCCGAACACCACGAGATCGATCAGCGAGTTTGAACCAAGACGGTTGGCGCCATGGATCGACACGCAGGCGGCCTCGCCCAGCGCCATCAGGCCGGGCACGATCGATTCGGGATCGCCATTGGCCTTGGTCAGCACCTCGCCGTGATAATTGGTCGGGATGCCGCCCATATTATAGTGGACGGTCGGGATGACCGGGATCGGATCCTTGGTCAC
>CAIWVR010000156.1 GCA_903916165.1 uncultured Hyphomicrobiales bacterium
CTGGCGGGACCGATTCTTCGGGGGTCAGAAGAAGACCGGCACGCTTCAACGCGAGGCCGATGAACAGCTGCCCGCTCGCCCAGGAGATCGCGATGGCCAAAATCAACCCGGCGATGGTGGGCGACATCCAGGCGACGAGCGAGGGCGAGATCAGCAGACCCGCGATCAAGGTGACAATGCCCAGCGCGACATGCGAGCGATGGCGGCGGATGATGTCGCGCAGCGGGATCGAGCCATCATCGCGGCGCTGCGGGTTCCAGCCTGTGTCGCGGCCGAAAATGATCTGCATGACAGAGCCGGTCTGGATGACCATCATGATCGGCGCGATCAGCGCCGACATCAGCACTTCGAGCAAGGTCGAGACAACGAGCTTCTTGCCGCCGCCGCAGGAGTTTCGCGTGTCCGCATTGTGAAGGGCGATCACGAGACCAAAGAATTTTGGCATCAGCAGGACCGCCATGGTGACGCCAAACAGCATCAGCGCGCGCTCGGAGTCGAAGCGTGGCCAGACTGGAAACAGGCGGAAGTCATCGGTGAAATATTCCGGCCGGATATAGGTTGACTGCAACACCAGCACGATGCCGACCAGCAATTGCGCCATCCACAGGGGCGAGGCGAGATAGCCCATGATGCCTGTGGCAAAATGCTGGCGCGTCGGCAGGGTGAGCCCCGCGCCGCCGATGATGCGTGAATGCTGCAAATTGCCCTGCGCCCAGCGGCGGTCGCGCGTGGCGACGTCGATCAGGGAGGGCGGGCTTTCCTCGTAGGAGCCACCCAGCACGGGCAGCATATAGACCGCATAGCCGGCGCGGCGGATGAGGGCGGCTTCCACGAAATCATGGCTCAGCACATGGCCGCCGAAGGGCGGGCGTCCACGCAGCTCGGGCAGGCCACAATGGGCGGCGAAAGCCATGGTCCGGATGATGGCATTGTGTCCCCAGTAATTGCCGTCGCGGCCCGACCAGATGGCCAGTCCCGAGGCGATGACCGGCCCGTAGATGCGCGCCGCAAATTGCTGCACGCGGGCAAACATGGTGTTGCGGTTGATGATCAGCGGCAGCGTCTGGATGATGCCGGCATCCGGATCGGCCTCCATGGCCGCAGCGAGCGAGGCGATGGAATGGCCGGTCATCAGCGAGTCCGCGTCGAGCACGACCATATGCGCGTAATGCCCGCCCCAGCGGGACACGAAATCGCTGATATTGCCCGCCTTGCGCGCGGTGTTTTTCGGACGGTGGCGGTAATGGACGCGGGCTTGCGGGCCGAGCCGGTCTCGCATGGCGAGGAAAGCACGTTCTTCTGCGATCCACACATCCGGATTGGTCGTGTCGGAGAGAAAGAACCAGTCGAAATGATCGGCCAGACCGGTCGTCTCGACGTCTTCCATCATGGCCTGCACGGCACCGAACACGCGGCTCGGTGCCTCATTATAGATCGGCATGACGACGGCGGTCTTCTCCTTCAGCGTGCCGGGCAGGGCAGGCGGCGGAGCTGCGCGATACAGCAGCCAGAAGAAGCCGAGCAGGCCGCTGGTAAAGGCGATCGCGATCCAGGAGAAATTGGCGACGAAGAGCACCAGCAGCGCCCATTTCAGCGGCGTGATCGCGCCGACATTCACGACGGCAAACATTTCCATCGCGCCATAAAGGGTCAGCAGAAAGCCGCCCCCGAACACCAGCAGGCGCGAGGCCCAGGGCGTATAGGCCAGCGCGGGCGCGCTCCACGCGCGGCGCTTGCTTGCGTCGAAGCGACGAAAAGATTGCACGGGCATCGCCAGCGGCGACTCGACTGGCATGGCTGCCAGCGACGGGTCTGCAAGGGCGGCGGCACCATGTCCGGCTGCGTCAGGGCGGACGTCCTTGGCTTGTGTCAGGGTGTCCATCGATAAAGCCAGGTCTCACTGATCGGCTTGCCCTGCGATTCAAGCAACAGACGCAATTCGCTCAGCGCCTCGCTTCCGGCATCCATGTCGAAGATCACGCGCATGCTTTTGCGCTCTCGATCCAGAAATGTGCGGACGGAAGAAATGGCACCGGGTGAGGCGGTCAAGTTTGCATTGATCTCCGGCGAGCGGTGTGGGTCGGCGATCACATCGCCGGTAAAATCGACAAGAAAGCGGCGCCTGCGCGCCCCTGATTGGGCCGTGGCCCGACCCGAGCGCGACCCGGCCACCTGTGCCAGCGGCGGACGGTTGGGGGCCTGCCAGCACCAGAACTGGCGATAGGCGTAAGACACCTCGGCACCCGCCGCGAGGGGCTGCCTGGCCCTCCAATAGGCGATCATATTGCCGTTCACTTCGGAATCGGTGGGGATCTCGACAAGCGTGACTTCGCCGGGCCCCCAGTCCCCGATCGGTTCGATCCAGAGAGAAGGCCGCCATTCCCAATGCTGCAGGTCATCCTGAAACTGGGAGAAACCGCGTTCGCGCTGCAGGAAGCCAAAGCCTTGCGGACTGGAATCCACAAAAGCCGAGACCTGCAACGTCTCGCGGTTGGAAACCGGACGCCACAGCCATTCATGGGCACCGTTCAGGATCTGGAGGCCCGAGACCTCATGTGCGGCCGGGCGGATGTCGTCGCGGCGCCGGTCCAGCGGGCCAAACACATAGGTCCCGGCCATGGTCGCAATGCCGTAATGGTCGACATTGGTGCGCGCGAACAATGTGCATTCGGTGTCGATGATCGTCGCATCGCCCGGGCGCAGGGTGAAGCGATAGGCACCGGTCACGCTCTCGGAATCAAGCAGGGCATGCATGACGATGGCATTGCTGGCGAGCGTCGGCTTCTCGATCCAGATGGCGCGGAAAGACGGCGTCTCCTCGCCGCGTGGGTCGGCCGTGCGGATCGACAGGCCGCGTGCCACGACACCGAAGTTCTGATGATTGGCGCGTGCGCGAAAGAAACTCGCCCCCTGGAAGATCGCAACCTCCGACATCCGGCCGTCAATCGGGCGCAGGATGCGGAAACCCGAGAAGCCCAGGTCACCTATATTGGACGGAATCGAGACTTTTCCGAAATCGAAAAGATCTGTCGCATAGGCGAGCTTTCTCTCGAAGCCATTCTCGACGACGTGGATCTGGATCTGTGCCGAAAAAATGGAGCCGCGATGCAAGGGCTCGATGACGAAACCGGTGTTTGCGTCTTTCCAGATATGAGTGTCGGGCTTGCTCTTGATGCTGACATAGAGATCATGGGGCAGGCTTGCGAAAGGGTCGCCAAGCGGCGCGTTCGGGGCCTTGTAGGGACGCTTCGCGAGGTCCCGCGCCATATCGAGAATGCGCGCGGAATCGAAGCTCTGGGCTTGCGGCACGGGCGGGGTCGCCGGGGCTGGTGATGGTATGGGTGATTGCGCGTGTGCCGTCGTCGATTCGACCACGGCTGCGGCAACGGAGCCGACGGCGAGTTTCAGCAGATCCCTACGCTTGTACATATTGGGGTTTTCGGCTCCGATAGGCGTTGGGCATCCTTCACCGGACGCACCTTGATTACTTATATATAAAAATGGCAACTCGCGAGCCGGATTTTATGGCAAGACACGCTGATTCGAGAGCTTTTTTATTCTGTCGCGGCAGGCGAGCCCCGAGCTGGCCAATGCGGCTGACACTGGAGTGAGCATGATCTCGACCGACACGAACGCGCGGACCTGTCTTGCCATCGTGCTCGCCGCTGGCGAGGGCACGCGGATGAACTCGTCCCGTACCAAGGTTTTGCATGAAGTCGGCGGGCGCTCGATGCTTGCCCATGTGCTGGCGAGCCTGGGGGCGGCTGGCACGGATGCGGTGTCCGTCGTGGTGGGTCCCGGTCGCGAGGATGTTGCCGAGGCGGCGCGACAGGCGTCGCCCAGTGCCGAGATCTTCGTGCAGGGTGAGCGTCTCGGCACGGCCCATGCCGTGCTGGCGGCGCGTGCGGCGCTGGTGCGTGGTTATGATGACGTGCTCGTCCTGTTTGCCGACACGCCGCTTGTGACACCGGCCACGCTGGTCGCCCTTCGAGGTGCGCTGGCGCATGGCGCGTCGCTTGCCGCGCTTGGCTTCGAGCCCGATGATCCTGCGGGCTATGGTCGCCTGCTGATCGAAGGCGGTCGCCTCGTTGCCATCCGCGAGCATAAGGACGCCAGCGAGGCCGAGCGCCGCACCGGCCTGTGCAATGCCGGATTGATGGCCCTGTCGGGTCGCGAGGCGCTGCGGCTGCTCGATGCCATCGGCAATGCCAATGTCCAGAAGGAATTCTATCTGACCGACGCGGTCGAGGCGGCGCGCGCGGCGGGCCTGGCCACGGTTCATGTCCTGGCGGGCAAACATGAGGTGATGGGCGTCAACGATCGCGTGCAGCTGGCTGCAGCTGAAGCCATTTTTCAGTCACGGATGCGCGAGGCAGCCATGCGCGGGGGGGCCACATTGGTCGCGCCGGAGACGGTGTTCTTCTCCCATGACACACGGCTCGGTCGTGATGTGCTGGTGGAGCCCCATGTGGTCTTCCTGCCGGGCTGCGTGGTCGAGGATGGTGCCATCATTCACGCTTTCACCCATCTTGAGGGTGCCATTGTGCGCGCGGGTGCCACCGCCGGCCCCTATGCGCGGCTGCGGCCCAAGGCTGATCTCGGCCCGAAATCGAAGGTCGGCAATTTCGTGGAGATCAAGGCGGCGCAGATCGGGGCCGGTGCCAAGATCAGCCACCTCAGCTATATTGGCGACGCCAGCGTGGGCGCGGACGCCAATATTGGTGCCGGGACGATCACCTGCAATTATGACGGCTTCAACAAGGCCCGCACCGAGATCGGTGAGGGTGCCTTTGTGGGCTCGAACTCGTCGCTCGTCGCGCCGGTGCGGATCGGGGCCGGGGCTTATGTCGGTTCGGGCTCGGTGATCACAAGGGATGTCGCGCCGGACGGGCTGGCGCTCTCGCGTGCAACACAGGTCGAAAAGGCAGGCTGGGCCGCGCGGTTTCGCACCATGCAGGCCAAACGGCCCCGGCAGCGTTGAGCCGGGAAAGCGACAGCGTTGCAATTTTGCCGTAACGTTTTGCAATGCAAAGTGTCTTGATGGGCCGCGCCGCCCCGGTCTAGCAAGATCGTCTGGCGACATGGAGTCGATGAAAGCATGTGCGGCATTGTCGGGATTGTGGGCGCTTCGCCCGTCGCGGAGCAGATCGTGGAATCGCTCCGCCGGCTGGAATATCGCGGTTACGATTCAGCGGGCGTCGCCACGCTCGAGGACGGGCACCTCACCCGCGTGCGGGCCGAGGGCAAGCTGAAAAATCTGGCGGCGAAGCTTCGGGAACATCCCCTGAAGGGCGCGGTTGGCATCGGTCATACCCGCTGGGCGACGCATGGCCGGCCCACCGAGAACAACGCGCATCCGCACGCGACCGACAGGGTCGCGGTGGTTCATAATGGCATTATCGAGAACTTTCGCGAGCTCCGCGAGGAACTGACCGCGCGCGGCCATGTCTTCAAGACCGAGACCGACACCGAAGTCGTCGCCCATCTCGTCACCGACGAAATGCAGAATGGTCATGGCGCGCGTGATGCCGTTGCGGCCGCCTTGCCGCGCCTGCGCGGGGCCTTTGCGCTGGCGTTCATCTTCGACGGCGCGCCCGATCTGCTGATTGGCGCGCGCCAGGGCGCACCGCTGGCGGTCGGCTGGGGCGAGGGCGAGATGTATCTGGGCTCTGATGCGCTGGCGCTCGCGCCCTTCACAAGCACCATCACCTATCTCGACGATGGCGACTGGGCGGTGCTCAGTCCCCGCGGCGCAGATGTCTTTGATGCGCATGGGCGGCCCGCCCTTCGCGCCAAGGTGCAGACGCAAGCCTCGGCCTTTCTCGTCGACAAGGGCAATCATCGCCATTTCATGGCGAAGGAAATTCATGAGCAGCCGGAGGTCGTCGGTCGCACGCTGGCGCATTATCTCGACATGTCGTCGGGTGCCGTGCGCTTGCCGTTCGATCTGCCGTTCGACCCCAAGAGGCTGACGCGGATCACCATATCCGCCTGCGGCACTGCC
>CAIWVR010000157.1 GCA_903916165.1 uncultured Hyphomicrobiales bacterium
ATGGTCTGTGTCATGCCGCCTCTGCCGCGGTGAAGGAATGGATGTCGATCCGTCGGGTCGCTGCGCGCTCGCGCACCGCCTCGTCGTGGAAGATGCCAATCAGCGCCGAGCCTGCCCGCCGCGCTTCCTCGATCAGCGCGATGACGACGTCGCGGTTCTGCGCATCGAGCGAGGCTGTCGGCTCGTCGAGCAGCATCACAGGCGTGATCGCAATGAAGCTGCGTGCGATGTTGACGCGCTGCTGTTCGCCACCCGAGAAGGTGGCGGGCGCAAGGCCCCACAGGCGCGCAGGGATATTGAGCCGGTCGAGCATATCCTGCGCGCGATGGTGCGCGATGGTGCGTTCGACCCCGCGCGCGACCAGCGGCGCAGCAACTATGTCCTGCGCCGACAGGCGCGGAATGACGCGCAGGAACTGGCTCACGTAGGACAGCGTAAGCCTGCGAACGTCGAGCACCTCGCGCGGATCGGCGCTGGCGATGTCGACATAGCGACCGCGATGCAGGATCTGGATCTCGCCTTGGCTGCATTTGTAATTGCCATACAGCAGACGCAGCAGCGTCGACTTGCCTGCGCCCGAGGGGCCGTGCAGCACAAGGCACTCCCCGGCTTTCACGGCAAAGGACACCCGGGCAAGAACGGGCAGACGCGCCCCGCCCTGATTGTGGAGGACGAAGTCCTTGGCGACGCCCTTGACGCGAACAAGCTCTGTCATGCTGTTTTCCTCACACCAGAACCGCGGACGTCAGCAATTGCGTATAGGCATGCTGCGGATCATCGAGCACCTGGTCGGTGAGACCCTGCTCCACCACCTGGCCGTCCTTCATCACCATCAGCCTGTCGGTCAGCAGGCGCGCAACGGCCAGATCATGCGTGACGATGACGGCCGCAATGTCGAGGTCGCGCACAAGATTGCGCAGCAGGTCGAGCAATTTCGCCTGCACAGAGACATCGAGGCCGCCGGTCGGCTCATCCATGAACACGAGGCGCGGTCCCGACACGAGGACGCGCGCAATCTGAAGCCGCTGCTGCATGCCGCCGGAAAAATGGCGCGGTAGATCGTCCATCCGCTCCGGGTCGATCTCGACGCGGCGGAGCCAGTCCGCGGCGACGTCGCGAATGCGCCCATAGTGACGCTCGCCACGATCCATCAATCGTTCGCCGACATTGCCGCCAGCCGACACATCCATGCGCAAGCCGTCGCGCGGATTTTGATGCACGATGCCAAGCGCGCGGCGCATCAAGGCGCGGCGCCTGGGCTCCGGCAGGGCATGAAGGTCGACCGTCGTGCCGTCATCCTGAAAGATGACCTGCCCGGAGGTCGGCGCGTCGAGCCCTGCAAGACAGCGCAGCAAGGTCGATTTGCCGGACCCCGATTCACCGACGATGCCCAAGACTTCGCCGGGCCAGAGTTGAAAGGACACATCGCGGCAGCCGATCCGCTCGCCATACAGGCGCGACACGGCATGCGATTCGAGCACCGGCGCGGACACCAGCGCATCGAAAATCAGATCCATGCCGTTCATAGCGGCGCTCCTTCCGGCCCGACATGCCCGTCGGCGCGCCGCTCCTCGCAATGGTCGGTGTCAGAACAGACGAACATGCGCTTGCCGTGATCGTCGACAATGACCTCGTCGAGATAGGCGTCACGCGCATTGCAGAGCGCGCAGGGCTGCTCCCACCTCTGCACCTGAAACGGATGATCCTCGAAGTCGAGACTCTTGACCTTGGTGAAGGGCGGGATCGCATAGATCCGCTTCTCGCGCCCGGCGCCAAACAATTGCAGCGCCGCCATGCGGTCCATTTTCGGATTGTCGAATTTCGGAATCGGCGTCGGCGACGAAACGTAGCGATCATTGACCATGACCGGATAGGAATAGGTGGTCGCCACATGGCCGAAGCGCGCGATATCCTCATAAAGACGCACCTGCATCAGCCCGTATTCTTCCCAGGCATGCATGTTGCGCGTCTCGACCTCGGACGATTCCAGCTTGCGCAAAGGCTCGGGCTGCGGGACCTGATAGACAAGAATCTGATGGGCGCTCAAGGGCTGCTCAGGAATCCGGTGGCGCGTCTGGATGATCGTCGCATCAGTAACCTTGGTGGTCACCTTGACACCGGTGACGCGCTGGAAGAAGGCGCGGATCGAGACCGCATTGGTCGTGTCATCGGCGCCCTGGTCGATGACCTTCAGGCAATCGGAGGGGCCAAGCAGCGCTGCGGTAATCTGGATGCCGCCTGTGCCCCAGCCGCGTGCGAGCGGCATTTCGCGTGAGCCAAAGGGCACCTGATAGCCCGGAATAGCGACGGCCTTCAGCAAAGCGCGGCGGACCATCCGCTTCGTCTGCTCGTCGAGATAGCCGTAATTGTAATGGGGATCGTGCGCGGTCATGCCTCGACCTCGATTCTGGCCGCCTGGGCGCGGCGCTCGTCCTGCTCGCGACGGATTTTTCGGATGAGTTCGAGCTCGCCCTGAAAGTCCACATAATGTGGCAGTTTCAGATGCTCGACGAAGCCGGAGGCTTCGATCGTGTCGCAATGATAGAGCACGAATTCCTCCTGCTGCGCGGGATAGCCGCAGGCCTCACCGAGATCACGCGTCTTCAACGCGCGATCGACAATGGCCATTGACATGGCCTTGCGCTCGCTCTGGCCAAAGGCCAGCCCATAGCCGCGCGTGAATTGCGGCGGCGCCTCGGACGAGCCCTTGAACTGGTTGATCATCTGGCACTCGGTCAAGGTGATGTCGCCGATGTCGATGTCGAAGCCGAGCTCTTCCGGCGCGAACATGACAGACACCTCGCCCATGCGGATTTCGCCCGCGAAAGGATGGTTGCCGCCAAATCCGCGCTGCACCGAATAGGCAAGGCCGAGCAGAAAACCCTCGTCGCCGCGCGACAGCATCTGCAGGCGCGCATCCCGCTCCGCCGGAAATTCCGCAGCATCGCGCGTGATGTCCGTTGGCGCCGGATCGCCCGATGGCGGAACCTCCGGCTCCATCAATCCCTCGTCACCCAGAATATCGAGCACACGCGGCATGTGCGATGCAAGCGCATGCGCCGCTTCGCGCGGCTGCGGCGCGCCGCCTTCCGCTTCCAGCGCAAAATCGAACAGGCGATGCGTGTAATCATAGGTCGGGCCGAGCACCTGCCCGCCCGGAAGATCCTTGAAGGCAGCCGAGATGCGACGGCGGATCGCCATGTCCGCTGTATCCACCGGCACAGAAGACCCAAACCGCGGCAGGGTGGTGCGATAGGCCCGCATCAGAAAGGCCGCCTCGACTGCATCGCCCTGACTTTGCTTCAGGGCAAGCGCCGCGAGGTCTTCATCGTAAAGCGACCCCTCGTTCATCACGCGCGCGGTCGCAAGCTTCATCTGCTCGCGGATCTGGGCGACCTGCAACTCTGGCACATTGGTATCGCCGCGCCGCGCCTGTGCGACGAGATCATAGGTTGCTGCGATGGCGGCTTCGCCGCCCTTGACTGCAACATACATCAGCGTGCCTCCCGAATGATGCGCGTGGAGCGTGGCAAGCCGACAAGATCGCCGCCCGCCAGCAGCAGGAAGTCGAGCCCACAGGGATAGAGCGCGTGATTGTCCTGCACCTGCTCGATGAACCCCGCAGGCAAGCCGCGCGGCGCGAAGCTCACGCGGGTTTCGATGCCCGGCCCCTCAAGCGTCAGTGCATCACCACCCGCAAAAGATTCACACATCACGATCAGCGTCGTCGAACGGTCGGGATAACGCGCATCGCCCTGCGCGAAGGAGGCGAGCTGTGGCGTGGCAGCGTCGTGGCGCCAGACGCCGAAGGACGCCCGCGCCGGCTCGTCTGTCACGGGCGCACTCGCATGAAACGCCAGCCAGCGCGGCACGCGCGTGGTGCGCAACCCGGCATCAAGCCAGACCGGCGTGTCGTGATCGCAC
>CAIWVR010000158.1 GCA_903916165.1 uncultured Hyphomicrobiales bacterium
AACAGGTAACGCACGGAAGTTTTTAGCCCCGTATGATTAATGGAGGGTTCACGCGAGATTGGTCAGAGCGCCTGTGCCGCTGCCAGCACATCGGCCGCATGGCCTGGCACCTTCACCTTGTTCCAGACGCGCGCAATCTTTCCGTCCGCGCCGATGAGGAAGGTGGTGCGCTCCACGCCCATATATTTCCGGCCATACATGCTTTTCTCGACCCAGACGCCATAGGCCTCCAGCATGGCCTTGGTTTCGTCGGACAGGAGCCCGAATTCGAGGCCGTGCTTGGCCTTGAACTTGTCATGCATCTTCACCGGATCGGGCGACACCCCGAGGACGACAGCGCCGGCCTTCTCGAAATCCTTGCGCAGGCCGTTGAACTCGATCGCCTCCTGGGTGCAGCCGGATGTGTCATCCTTCGGATAGAAATAGAGAACGACGGCTTTTCCCTTGAGCATGGCCAGAGAAAGCCTGCCGGCCCCGTCGGTGGGAAGGTCAAAAGAGGGCGCCGCCGCGCCAGGATCGAGTTTGCTCATGATTTCGCGCCTTCGTTTCGTCTTATTGAACAGTCAGTGCATTACGTAGGGGAAGTCTGCGCAGATCGCGCGCGTTCGACTGGACTTCTTTATAGTCGGGAGCGAATCGTGACCAGCGCTTCCGTCGAAGCAGGATATTTCATTGAACGATCGGGCGCAGGATCAGAATGGCCTCAGGGGCCGTCTGCGGGCGTGGTTCTCCGGACCATCGCCTGATCCCTCGCGCGTTCGGATCCGCGAGACCCACCATCATCGGGGTCGCTGGATTGCCATTGGCATTGCCATGATCGCGACCCTCTGCCTCCTGCCGGCCATAGGGGCGGCCTATGTCATCAACCGCATTGGAAAGGGACCGATCGAGCTGTCCTGGCTGAGCCAGCCCTTCGCCAGTGCCATGTCGAAGCGACTGGGGGCCGATTACCTGATCGAGATCGGCCCGATGGCCCTGGAAGACAGCGACCACGGCCCGCGCCTGGCCATTGCCGGTTTCACATTGAAGGCTGCGGATGGACGCCCGATCATTGCCGCGCCCAAGGCTGCGGCCTCGATCAATCCGCTGCCGTTGATCTTTGGGCAGATCTCGCCGCGCCGCCTCGAAATCATGGATGTCGAAGTTCGCCTGTCGGTCCTTCAGGATGGCGCGGTTGCTGTGACGGCCGGGATCGCGCCGATCATTTTGACGGGCGCGCCGACGGCCGCGCCGGAGGGTCAGGACCCGGGGGCTGCGTCTGTGGCCACACCGGCAATGTCCCAGCAGGATGTCATGGGGCGGCTGGGCGAAGCCCTGCGCAATGCGCTCGACGGCGCGACGCGCGCCAACTCGCCCATCAGGGCTTTGAAACGGTTGGGCGTTTCGCACGGTCGACTCGTCTTCGACGATCAGGTGACGCGCAAGACCACGGTGTTCGAAGGATTCGAGCTCGATTTCGACCGCAGCGAAGGGCGCGCGGCGCTTGCCTTGTCCGCACAGGGGCCGAATGGTCGCTGGCGCGCGGAAGCCTATGCCAACGGGATGCCGGGGCAGCAGCGCGGCATTGATATCAACCTCGACAATTGGACCCTCGATGAAATTCTGCTCGTGGCCGGCGTCCGCGATCCGGGGTTTGATTTCAACATGCCGCTCTCGGCCCGCCTCAAAGTGACATTGGAGGCCGACGGCCATATCTCGCAGGCCGGTGGCCGCGTCTCGGCGGGTGCCGGCTTTTTCTTTATCGATGACAAGGATCACGAACCGGTCCAGGTCGATCAAATCGACGGTACCTTTGCGTGGAACGAGTCCTCTCGCCGCTTCGATCTTGATCGCACCGTCTTCGTTGCTGGCGACACGCGTTTTGCCATTGCAGGCTCTGTGACCCCGCCGGCTGCTGGCGATATGACCTGGAAGGTCGATGGCCGGACGGTGGAACGGGCGATCTTTGGCCCCGAGCGGCCCAACCAGAAGCCCGTCATCGTCGATCGTGCCGAACTTGCCGCGCGTTATATGCAGGGTGAGCGTAAGTTCGTGATCGATCGGCTCGAACTGACTGGCCCTGAAATCGCGCTGGCAACGACCGCCGAAATCCAGATCAGTGATGCTGGCCCGCGCCTTCGCATGAATGGCACGGCCGGCAAAATGTCGGCCCTCGCCCTCCTGCGACTTTGGCCGACGCCCATTGCGCCGCAGGTGCGCAACTGGTTTCTGCGCAGCCTGAGCGGCGGTGTGCTCGAGCAGGGTACGATTTCGGTCGATCTCGACCCGGACGCCGTCTCTGCAATCCGGCAGGATCGCCCCCCCCCTGACCGGAGCGTGCGCGTGACCTTCGCGCTGTCGAGCGTTACCGTCGTCGCCATGTCGGGCCTGCCGCCCCTGTCATTGCTGGACGGCACAGGCGTGGTCACGGGACGCACGGCGACATTCCTCGCGTCCCGCGGTCTGATGGATATGGCGCCGGCGCAGCGTTTGTCCCTGGTCGAGGGATCGTTCAGCGTGCCGGACACGGGACTGCACCCGACGCCCGCCACCATCAATATGCGCATGACCGGCCCGCTCGATGCCGTCGCCGACCTTTTCGACCGCGACGCGCTGAAGGCCTATGCGCAATTGCCGATCGATGCGACGACGGTAAAGGGCCAGGTCGACGGGCGCATTGCCGTCGATCTGAAGCTTGGCGACAATGTGAGGCCCGAAGACACGCGTGTGCGCGCCAGTGCCAGCTTGACGAATTTTTCGGTCGAGAAACTCGTTGGGCAGGAAAAGCTCGAGGCGGCGGTGCTGAAAGTGATCGCCGAACGTGGCGTTCTGCATGCGGTTGGCCAGGGGCGCCTGTTTGGAGCACCCGCGACCATCGAATTGCGCAAGTCGCTCGACAAGCCGACCGAGGCCGTCATCGGCATGACGCTTGACGATGCCGCGCGGGCCAAGCTCGGATTGAACTTCGGCTCCGCCTTGACCGGTTCCATTGGCGCGAAAATGAGTGCGGTCCTCGGCCAGAAGGACAAGCCCCGCGCGCAGGTCGAGATCGACTTCACGCGCGCCATCATCGACAATCTGCTGCCTGGCTATGCGAAGCCGGCAGGCAAGGTCGCCAAGGCGTCCTTTACCCTGATCAACAATCCGGAAGGTCCGGAGCTTGAGAGCTTCATCTTTGACGGCGGCGGGGCCTATGCCAGGGGCCAGATCAAGCTCGATCCGACTGGCGGTCTCGATCGTGTGAAACTTGCGCCAGTGCGTCTCTCGCCGGGCGACGACATGTCCATTGTGGCTGAATCCGCCAAGGACGTGTTGAAACTCGTCATCACCGGAAAGACAATTGACGCGCGCCCGTTCCTGAAGCTGCTCACGACAGGCACTGTCGGGGCCCGCTCCTCAAAGGATTTTGATGTCGAGCTGAAGGCGAACACTGTCACAGGCAATAACAAGCAGGCGGCCTCGGCTGTCGAGATGAAGATGGGCCGGCGTGGCGGCTTCATCCGCCAGTTCCAGTTGACCGGACGTTTTGGCAAGGATGCCGTTACCGGCTCGATGGCGCGGCTTCCGGCGGGGCAGGATCCACAGATCGTCGTTGCGACGAATGACGCCGGGGCCCTGTTGTCCTTCTTCGATTTCTACAAGCGCATGGAGGGCGGCAAGCTGCAGCTTGTGGCGGCCGTCGGTGCCAGCGAGATCGAGGGTACGATCAGCATCAATGATTTCATTGTGCGCAATGAGCCTGCGCTGCAGCGCCTTGTAACGGAGGGCGTGGCATCGCGCGACCGCAGCGGGCAGATCCGCATCGACACCAATGCTGCAGCCTTCGCCCGCATGCAGGTTGGCTTCACACGCGGGCAGGGACGTATCGACCTGCGCGACGGCGTGATCAACGGACCTGCTATTGGCACCACCATCGAGGGCTACATCGACACAATGTATGATCGCGTCAACATGACAGGCACCTTTGTGCCGGTCTACGGGCTGAACAATATGTTCGCGAAGATCCCCGTGCTGGGTTTGTTGCTCGGCGGCGGTGCGAATGAGGGATTGTTTGGCCTGAACTTCCGCATCAGCGGTCCGGCGACCGCGCCCGTGCTGAGCATCAATCCACTGTCGGCGCTGGCACCTGGTTTCCTGCGCAAGATTTTCGGGGCGGGCGAGATGGGCACAAGCCAGATGCCGCAGGCTGAAACGCCGCCGGCAACTGACAAGGACCAGCCGATGCAATTTGCGCCGTCGCGCGGCCTGCTCGGTCCGTTCCGCTAGGTCAGACCGGCTTGAGCAGCACGTGCTTCTTCTTGCCGAGCGAGAGCTTCACCACGCCGTCGCCGGTCAGGTCCGCAGCCAACAGGGTGGCCCGCTCGTCGCTGGCAGCAACGTCATTGACCCGCAGGCCGCCGCCCTTGATCTGACGGCGCGCTTCGCCGGTGGAG
>CAIWVR010000159.1 GCA_903916165.1 uncultured Hyphomicrobiales bacterium
CAAGGGTATTTAGGGCCCGTCCTTCTCCCGGAAACGGGAGAGGGGCGCGCCCCGCCATGTCACCCCTTCATCACCTCATCGCGCAACGCGCGCCGCAGGATCTTGCCGACATTTGTCTTTGGCAGCGTCGCGCGGAAATCGTATTTTTTGGGGAGCTTGTAGCCGGTGAGCTTTTCGCGGCACCAGTCGCGCAGTTCCTCTTCCGTGACGCCGCCCTCGCGCGGCACGATGAAGGCGCGCACGGCTTCTCCCGAGTGCTCGTCGGTCACGCCCACCACGGCGGCCTCCATCACCTTCGGGTGGCTGGCCAGAACATCCTCGACCTCGTTGGGATAGACGTTGAAGCCCGAGACGAGGATCATGTCCTTGATGCGGTCGACGATGCGCACGAGGCCGTCGGCACTGAGCGTGCCGACGTCGCCGGTCTTGAAATAGCCGTCGGGCGTGAAGGCACCTGCGGTCTCTTCCGGCTGGTTCCAGTAACCGGCCATGACCTGGGGGCCCTTCAGGCAAATCTCGCCAGCCTCGCCCAGCGCCACCTCGATGCCGTTTGCGTCGCGGATCGAGACGTCCGTGGAGGATACGGGATAGCCAACTGCGCCGGTGAATTCAGTCACATCGAGGCGGTTGACGCAGGCGATGGGCGACGTCTCCGACAGGCCGTAGCCCTCGATCAACGGGTGCCCGGTGACCGCTTTCCATTTTGCCGCGACGGTGGCTTGCGTGGCCATGCCGCCGCTGATCGAGATCGACAGTCGGGAAAAATCGACCTCGGCAAAATCGGCGCGCGCGGTGAGCGCATTGGCGAGCGTGTTGACGACGACAATCATCGTCATGCGCGCTTTCTTGATCGTCTTGATGAAGGCGGGCAGGTCGCGCGGATTGGGAATGAGAATCTGGCAGCCGCCGATTTTCGCCATGAAGAGGCAACAGGCCGTCAGCGCGAAGATATGATAGAGCGGCAAGGCGGTGACCATGACGTGGTCGTCGCGCTCGCCGGCGAAGGAGCGCAACCAGGCATCCGCCTGGCTGACATTGGCGACGATGTTGCGGTGAAGCAGCACGGCACCCTTGGCGCGGCCGGTCGTGCCCCCCGTATATTGCAGGAAAGCCACATCGTCCGGGCCGATCTCGACGGGCGCGAGCTTGCCCTGACGCGCAAAGAACAGAAAGTTCGACAGCGGCAGGGTGGCGGGCAAATGATAGCGCCTCACGTTGCGCTTGATGTAGCGCGACACAAGGTTGACGATCTTGCCCTTGGCACCGATCAGGTCGCCGGGACGCACCAGCACCGCCATTTCGCATGTCAGGTCAGGCAGCGCCTCCTGCACCGTATGCGCAAAATTCTCCAGCACGAAGAGCACGCGCGCGCCGGAATCGTTGAGCTGTTGCGTGAGTTCACGCGAGGTGTAGAGCGGGTTGACATTGACGACGACAAAGCCGCCGAGCAGCACGCCGAACATGATCGCCGGATAGGCCATGACATTGGGCATCATGACGGCGACGCGGTCGCCCTTTTGCAGGCCGAGGCGCTGGAGACCGATGGTCACCTCCTCGGCATGCTGCATCATCTGCGCATAGGTCAGTCGCACGCCGAAACTCTCGGCGGCGGGCCGTGTGGCATAATCCCTGGCGGCGTTGCGGAGGATGTCGACGATTGTCGCGGACGAGGCCTCGTCGATCCTGTGCGGCACGCCAGCCGGATAGTGCTGGAACCAGGGCCGTGCCGCGGTCGAACCATTCTCTTGCATATTTTCCCCCGCAAGCCGGAGCGCTTTTGATGCGCCCGGCTGCCGGGAACATGACACTGGAGCATGCTGCCCGCAATCAACCATGCGGTGCCCCGTCATCACGCTTGGTTCAGCGGCCTATTCGTCGTCCTTCAGCGCCTTGAGCTTTCCAAAGACCGCGTCGAGGCTGATGGCGGGTTCCTCGTCGCGGCGCGGGGCCGGGGCGGAGCCGAACACGTCTTCCTGCGTTGCGGGCTGGCGCGGCGCGGTGGTGATCTCGGCTGACATGAGCATGGCACCCTGGTCCTCGGCCTGCGCCGGACGGTCCTTGGCGGCGCGGTTCACCTCGAGATCGAGATCGAGCTGCGAACACAGGCCGAGTGTGACGGGATCCATCGGCGCGAGCGCGGCGGAGTTCCAGTGCGTGCGTTCACGGATCGCCTGCAGGGTGGTCTTCGTCGTGCCGACGAGGCGCATGATCTGCGCGTCCTTCAGCTCGGGATGATTGCGGACAAGCCAGAGGATCGCGTTCGGGCGGTCCTGGCGGCGCGACAGCGGCGTGTAGCGGCCGCCGCGGGCCTTCTTCGGCTCGGGCAGGACGACCTTGGACTTGGCAAGCGACAGGCGGGCGGCTTCGGACGTCTCGGCGCGCGCGATTTCCTCGCGGGTGAGCTGTCCGGATGTGATCGGATCATGTCCCTTGATGCCGGTGGCGACTTCGCCATCCGCAATGCCCTTGACCTCAAGCGGATGCAATTTGCAGAAGTCGGCAATCTGATCGAAAGTGAGCGAGGTGTTTTCCACCAGCCACACAGCCGTGGCCTTGGGCATCAACGGCGCATTGCTCATCGTTCTCTCCTGTTCGCGCACATCCGGGCCTCGCGCGAGCGAAATGCAGACATGCGTCATCCGGCTCCGGCCCGGCCGAGGCTGAGCCTCAAATCGCATATCCATGACGGGAATAGCGCGCAATATAGGGGCGGGGTCGGTCAAAAGCAACGGAATTGCGCACCAGTCCGTGCGGCCAGACCCAAGCATGGCTTTGTCGTGCGACCGGCCAGCTGTCTGGCAAGCGTGTCATTGTCCCGCCCCTTTCAGCCCGGCTTTGTACTGAATGGGGCTGTAATTCTCATGAAAACAATCAGTTAGATTTGTCTTCTTCCCATGCTGGGGGCTGGCACACTCTCTCGCCGCCCTGGCGCGGCTTGCTCAGGCGTCGGCGGTCAGAACGATTTTGCCGATATGGGACGAGGTTTCCATCAGGGCATGGGCGGCGGCGGCCTGCTCGAGCGGGAAGGTCGCGTGGATGACCGGCTTGCACTGGCCCTGCGCCAGCAGCGGCCAGACCTTTGCCTCAAGTTCCTGCGCGATGAGAGCCTTTTGCGCCGGCGTGCGCGGGCGCAGCGTCGAGCCGGTATGCGTCAGCCGCTTGGCGCTCAGCGCACGCAGGTCGAGGCTGGCGATCTTGTAGCCCTCCATGAAGGCGATCTGCACGATGCGCCCTTCCATCGCCGCCACCTCGTAATTGCGCTGCACATAGGAGCCGCCGACCATGTCGAGAATGACGTCGGCCCCCTTGCCCCCGGTGAGGCGCATCACCTCCGCCACGAAATCCTGCTTGCGGTAATCGATGGCATGATCGGCACCGAGGCGCAGGCAGGCGTCGCATTTGTCCTGCGCGCCGGCGGTGACGATGACCGTCGCGCCAAACGCCTTGCCGAGCATGATTGCCGTCGTGCCGATGCCCGACGAGCCGCCATGGACCAGCAACGTCTCTCCGGCGGCCAGATGTCCGCGCTGGAAGACATTGGTCCAGACGGTGAAGAAGGTTTCGGGCACGGCTGCCGCCTCGATCATGCCAAGCCCTGCGGGGATCGGCAGCGCATTGCTTTCATGGGCGAGGCAGAAGCGCGCATAGCCGCCGCCGGGCACCAGGGCGCAGACCGCGTCGCCGGGCGTGTAGCGCGTGGTCCCCGCGCCACAGGCGACCACGATTCCCGCGATCTCGAGCCCGGGAATATCCTGCGGCGCGCCGGCCGGCGGCGGATATTTGCCCTGCCTTTGCGAGACATCGGGCCGGTTCACGCCGGCGGCCTTCACCGCGATCAGGATCTCCCCGTCGCCTGGCATGGGGATCGGGCGCTGCACGGGGACAAGGACCTCGGGGCCGCCGGGCGAGGGGATCATGATGGCGGTCATGGTTGCGGGCAGGGAGCTCATGGCGGTCCTCACGTGGCATCGAACTTTGTGACTTTGTAGCACGGCCCTCCGCGCGCTAAAGTCGCCATCCGGATTTGACCGCGAAGGATGTCGGCGATGGGCAGGCTGGAGGACGAGGATCCGTTCGGGACCGCGCGGCGCAAGACACCGACCGCGCACGAGATCGGGGAAGCACTCGACGCGCTGTCGGTCGATGAGCTGGATGACCGGATCGCGCTGCTGAGGCACGAGATCGTGCGGCTGGAGGAAGCCCGTGTCTTGCGGGAGGCAACCCGCAAGGCGGCGGACGCCTTCTTCCGGTCGTGAGCCGTCAGGATCTCACCAAGTATAGGGTGTAAAATAAAACCATGACATGCGTGGCCCGGTTAAGCTTTTGCAAAACATGCCGGGCGCGTTGGACAGGGTTCCCCGGATGATTGGGCAAATGACGCGCCGTTCGGGGATGGGACGACAAGCCTTTGATCAGTCCGCAGGTAAGGTTAACGACAGGTTACCTTGCGGTGAATGGCAATAAACGCTGACGTCCGGGGCAGATCATGACACAATTGGAGCTTGGAGGTCCGAGCAATGTTGCGTAGAGCCCAGACTGCCCATCGAAACACCGTGTCCTTTGGTGATCGCCTCGCCAATTCGGAAACGTTCAAACTGCTGTTCCGGGAGGGCATGGTCCTTGTCGAGGAAGCGGCTTCCTATCTGGATGGCCCTGGCCGGCGCGATTCGCGCTTGATGCCGCGCGGCGAGGCGGTTGCCTATGCCTCCGAGAGCATGCGGCTGACCACGCGCCTGATGCAGCTTGCGTCCTGGCTGCTGCTGCAGCGCTCGGTGAATGAGGGCGATCTCACCCAGGCGCAGGCCCAGAGCGACAAGCACAAGGTCAATCTGGTTCGGCAGGAGCTGGCTACGTCGCCCGATGTCTTCACCAAGCTGCCCGAACGCCTCCAGGAACTGGCGCTCCAGTCGCAGCGCCTGCAGGAGCGCATCCTGCATCTGGACCAGCTGATTCACGGTGCGGATGTCGAGCCTGTCGCACCGGCGATCCATTCACAGATCGAGAGCCTGCGTGCCGCCTTCAATGGCTCCGCAGCCTGAGCGGCCCCGTTTCTTTCGGGGGTGTCAGACAGCAAAAACCCCGGCGCGAGCCGGGGTTTTGTCGTCTGGATGGACGGATCTGAAACTTATCTCTTGCCGAGCGAGATGCCGCCAAAGCGCGAGTTGAACTTCGAGAGGCGTCCGCCGCGGTCCATGAGTTGCTGGCTGCCGCCCGTCCAAGCCGGATGCGTGCTGGGATCGATGTCCAGGTTCAGCGTGTCGCCCTCCTTGCCGTAGGTGGAGCGCGTCATGTATTCCGTGCCGTTGGTCATCACGACCTTGATCATGTGGTACTGCGGATGCGTGTCGGCCTTCATCGTCTCGGTTCCTTGAAAGTCAGCGGGAACGCGCCGGAGCAAGGACGCAGCCGCTAAAACGCTTCCCGATGGCGGGGTTGCGCCCCTATAACGCAGGCGCGGGTCCGAGACAAGGTGTAAGGGTCCGCCGGGCTGCCGCCGGTCCAAAAAGGGTTAGACAAGACATGGCCGAGCCACAAAAGATCGACGCCAAGCGCACTTCGCTGCGGGCTTTGCTGCCCCTCGTGCCTTACACGCGGCGCTACACGGGCCGTATCCTGGCCGCTGTCGCCGCACTGAGCGTTGCTGCCGCTGCCACGCTGACCGTGCCGCTCGCCGTGAAAGGCATGATCGACCATGGCTTCTCGGCGGAGAGCACGGGCGCCATCAACTGGTATTTCGGGGCCATGGTCGGCGTCGTCGGCGTGCTCGCGCTGGCCTCGGCCACGCGCTACTTCCTTGTCATCACCATTGGCGAGCGCGTGGTCGCCGATCTGCGCGCCGATATGTTCGCGCATCTGACCAGGCTCGACGCGCCTTTCTACGACAGCGCCCGCATTGGGGAATTGGTGTCGCGGCTCACCGCCGACACGACGCAGATGAAGACCGCCTTCGGCGCCTCGGCCTCGGTCGCCTTGCGCAATTTCTTCATGTTCCTCGGGGCCATTGCAATGATGGTCTATACAAGCCCGAAATTGTCGGGCCTCGTGCTGGTTGCTATTCCCGTCATCGTGCTGCCGCTGGTGGCGTCGGGCCGCACCGTGCGCGCCCGCTCGCGTGCGGCACAGGACACGCTGGCCGAGGCCACCGCCTTTGCGGCGGAAAATCTCGGCGCGGTGCGCACGATGCAGGCCTTTGGCGCAGAGCGCACGACAGTCGCCCGCTTCAGTGCCGCGGTCGAGGACTCCTATCTCGCCGCGCGCAACGCAACAGCTGCGCGCTCGGTGCTGACGGGCGTTGCCATTTTCCTGGCCTTTGCCAGCGTCGTCGGCGTGCTGTGGCTGGGTGCGCAGGACGTGCTCGCCAATCGCATGAGCGCCGGCCTCCTGTCACAATTTGTGCTTTACGCGGTCTTCGGCGCGGGCGCGCTGGGCGAGCTCTCGCAGGTTTGGAGCGAAATTTCCGCGGCGGCTGGCGCGGCGGGCCGCATCGCCGAGATCTTGCAGGTCAGGCCTGAAATTGTGGCACCGGTGACGCCCCTGGTCTTGCCTGCTCCCGCTCGTGGGGAGGTGGTGTTCAACGCCGTCAGTTTCTCCTATCCGACGCGACAGGATGCACCTGCGCTGCATGCCTTGTCGTTCCGTGTGGCGCCGGGCGAGACGGTCGCCATCGTCGGTCCTTCGGGTGCCGGAAAGTCGACCGTGTTCCAGCTGCTGATGCGTTTCTACGATCCCCAATCGGGATCGGTGACGCTCGATGGTGTCGACATTCGCGAGGTTGACCCCGCGCAATTGCGTGCCCGCTTCGCGTTGGTGCCGCAGGATCCGACGATCTTTGGTGCCAGCATTGCCGAAAACATCCGCTACGGCCGCACGGCCGCGCCGATGGAGGAGGTCGAGGCCGCCGCCGAGCGCGCGGCGGCGGCCGAATTCATCGGCCATCTCGACAAGGGATATGACACGACCGTCGGTGAGCGTGGGGTGACCCTGTCGGGCGGCCAGCGCCAGCGGCTCGCCATTGCGCGCGCCATCCTGAAGGATGCGCCGGTGCTTCTGCTCGACGAGGCGACCTCCGCGCTTGACGCCGAGAACGAAGTTCTGGTGCAGGCGGCACTGGAAAATATCATGAAGGACCGCACGACGCTGGTCATCGCGCACCGCCTCGCCACCGTGCTGAAAGCCGACCGTATCCTCGTGATGGACGAGGGGGCCATTGTCGAGGAAGGCACCCATGCCGAACTGGTGGCGCGTGGCGGTCTCTACGCGCGTCTGGCGCGGCTGCAGTTCGAGACGGGGCTCGTGCAGGAAGAAGCGGCGGAGTAGGGCGCGTCGCACGTCCTTCCCGCCTCGATTCGTCATTGCGAGGAGGGCGAAGCCCGACGCGGTAATCCATCTTCGGGGGCGACCGTCAGATGGATTGCCGCGTCGCTGCGCTCCTCGCAATGACGAGGAATTACCGCTCCGTCAGCTTCAACTCGATGCGCCGGTTGCGCCGATAGGCTTCCTCATTGTCGCCCGCATCGATCGGCTGGAATTCGCCAAAACCCGCCGCCACGAGATGCTGCGGCGTCGTGCCTTTCGAGACGAGATATTGCACCACCGCAATGGCGCGTGACGCCGAGAGATCCCAGTTCGAGCGGCCGAGGATCGGACGTTTGTCAGTGTGGCCGTCGATGCGCATCACCCAGGCGATCTCGGGTGGAATCTCGCGCTCGAGATCGGCGATGGCAGCCGCAAGCTTGTCGAGTTCGGCCCGCCCCTGCGGGTTGAGCGCCGACTGGCCGCTTTCGAAAAGGACTTCCGATTCGAACACGAAACGGTCGCCAACGATGCGGATGCCCGGCCTCTGTCCGAGGATATCGCGCAGACGACCGAAGAAATCAGAGCGGTAGCGCGCCAGTTCCTGCACCTTTTGCGCGAGCGCCACATTCAACCGCGAGCCGAGATCGGCAACGCGCGCCAGACTCTCCTTGTCGCGCCGCTCGGAGGCGTTCAACGCCTCCTCGATGGCGGCAAGCTGGCGGCGCAGTGCCGAGATCTGCTGGTTGAGAATATCGACCTGCGTCATCGCCCGCGCCGAAAGGGCGCGCTCGGATTCCAGCGCGCGACGTGCCTCGCTGGCTTCGCTGCCCGCGGTCGCCAACCCGCCGCGATTGGCGTCGGCCAATCCTTGCAGGCGCTGTTTTTCACGCTCGTTGGCTTCAAGCGTCGCCTGCAGCGAGAGGATCATCGATTGCGAATCGCCCTTGCCGGCGCGCTCGAGCGCGAGCAGCGAGGTGAGTTCCTCGATCTGGCGGTTGAGCCTTTGCAGGGCCGTGTCCTTGCCGGTCATTTCGCGCGACAGGAAATATTGCGCGAGCATGAAGACCGACAGCAGGAAAATGATCACCAGCAGCATGGTCGACAGCGCGTCGACAAAGCCGGGCCAGTAATCGAAGCCGCCCTTGGAGCGGCGGGCGCGGCCCAAGGCCATCAGCGGCGCTCCGACCCGGCGGCGAGACGTTTCAGAAGTTTGCTGATTTCGGCTTGTTGCTCGGCCTGCGTTTGGACCCAGCTGCGCAGGATCTGCTGTTCGCTGCGCGTTTGCTGCAAGAGGCCCTGAATGCCCTCGGCGATATTAACCATGGCCTGCGTCGCCGCACGTGCCGAGTTCGGGTCAGTGGCTTCGCCCAGCCTTTGCATGGCCTGCCGGAAGTCGGGCGACATCGCACCGCCGACGGCGGGCAGGATGCTGGCATCCGTGGCATTGGTGGACAGCGCGTCTTCCAGCTCGGTGTAGAAACGGTTCTGGGCCTGTCCCGCCTGAAGGTCGAGGAAGCCAAGGATCAGCGACCCGGCAAGGCCGAAGAGAGAGGAGGTGAAGGCGATCGCCATGCCCGAGATCGGCGCGGCCAGGCCGTTCTTCAGATCGTCGAACATCACCGCCGCATCGGCACCGGTTTGCATGGACTTGATGACGCCCCCAATTGAGCCGACTGTTTCCAGCAGGCCCCAGAACGTGCCAAGCAGGCCCAGAAACACCAGCAGGCCGATCATGTAGCGCAGGATCTCGCGTGATTCGTCGAGGCGTGTGCCAATGGAATCGAGGATGGCGCGCAGCGTCGTGGTCGAGATGGCGCGCAGGCCCCTGTCACCGAGAATCCGCGCCATGGGGGCGAGCAGGACGGGCTCGCGCAATCCTAATGATTCTTCACGGCGCAGGGCGTTGACCCAGCTGATTTCAGGGAACAGGCGCACCACCTGCTGCAGGCCGATCAGAATGCCCAGCGCCAGAACCCCCAGGATCAGGCCGTTCAGCCCGGGATTGGCCATGAAGGCACTGGCGATCTGACGAAAGAGGATGAGGGCGACAAAGCCCGCCAGAATCAGGAACACCACCATGCGCAAGAGGAAAATGCGCGGCGAGGACAGCACATAGGGGTCGCGCTCAAAAGCCATTTCGAACTGCCATTTCGATTCCTGCCGCTTCCAGACGAACTGGTGCCGCTCGCCTTTAAGAGACGCGAAATTGCGGCGCGGTTCAAGTAAAACTACGGCGGCTCAGGCGGCGCGCAAAGCGGCCAGCAGGGATCGCTGCATCGTTTCATTGCCCACGCAGACAGAGCCAGACTCCAGCATCTTGTCGCCGCCATCAGCGTCGCTGACATAGCCGCCGGCCTCGCGGACGAGCACAATGCCCGCCGCCATGTCCCAGGCCGAGAGGCCACGTTCCCAGTAGCAATCGAGGCGTCCGGCCGCGACCATGGCGAGGTCGAGCGAGGCGGCACCGAGACGGCGGATGTTGCCCGATTTGGCGATGACGGAGGAGAGTTCCACCTTGAAGCGCGGATGCAGGTGGGCGCGTGCCAGCGGGGGGATGCCGCAGCCGACGAGCGCATCGGCGAAGTCACGGCGCGCGGCAACGCGCAGCCGGCGGTTGTTGAGCCACGCGCCTTGACCCTTCTCGGCCATGTACATTTCGTCGGTGGCCGGATTGTAGACGATGCCGGCGACCATCTCGCCATCACGCTCCAGCCCGACCGAGATCGCAAAGACCGGCAGCGAATGCAGGAAATTGGTGGTGCCGTCGAGCGGGTCGATGATCCAGCGATGCGTCTTGTCGGCGCCTTCGACAGCCCCGCCTTCCTCCATCAGGAAGCCATAGCCAGGACGCGACCGGGACAATTCCTCAAACAGCACCTTTTCGGCGCGCCGGTCTGCGGCCGTGACGAAATCGCCCGGCCCCTTGATCGAAACCTGCAGGTTCTCGACCTCGCCCAGATCGCGCTTGAGACCCCGGCCGGCCTTCACAGCGGCGGCGGTCATGACATTCATCAGGGCAGAGCGGATCATGGGAGCCGAGGCTTTCAAAGAGCGGTAGGGAGATGGGTTTACCCGCGAGGGGTGGCAAGATCAATGCGCAAAGGTATGTCTCAGGGGCCGACGAACTTCTTCACCGACGCCTCGACGTCGGCGCGTTCCTGCGCGGTCAGTCTGTCCAACACGCCGTCGAGGAATTCATCCTGAAGCCCGACCGCGCGCGCGAGCAGGTGCCATTTCATCGCCTCGACCGGGTTTTTCCTGACGCCGCGGCCTGACGCATGGAGACGGGCGAGGCGGTTCATGGCGATCGGATTGTTGCGGACGGCGGCGCGCAGGAACAGTTTGGCGGCAGCCGCCTCGTCCTTTGTCACGCCCTCGCCGTTGAATGTCATGATCGCGAGTTCGACTTCCGCCGCCGCAATATGGTCGTCAGCTGCCCGGCGCAGCCATTTTGCGGCTTCCGGAATGTCCTGCGGGACGCCACGGCCCTCGCGGTAGAGCACGGCCAGCGAATAGGCACCGTCCATATTGCCGCGCTCCGCCGCCTTGCGGAAGAACTCCGCCGCGCTCGTAAAATCCTGGATCTCGCCGTCGATGGCCATGATGCCGAGATTGTAGAGCGCCCCGGCATGGCCCTTCGCTGCAGCCTTTTGCAGCAGGCCCTTGGCGAGCGACCGGTCTTCGGCAATGCCTTCACCACGCAAGGCTGCGGCCGCGAGATGGAACTGGGCCTGCGGGTCGCCCCGGTCGGCGGCGAGCTTGTACCAGCGGGCCGCCTCGGCGGTGTTCTTCCGGATGCCCGAGCCGTCGCGGTAGATTTCGGCCACGAGCGTCATCGCGGCGGCGTCGGACTTGTTCTTCTCGATCCGCTTCATCGCCTCCTTGAGGGCGGTGACGAAATAGCCGCGCTGATAGGCACCGAAGGCGATGTCCTCGCCGGGCTTCACCGGCCCCGTCACGGGCGGCAGGTGCTGCGGCTGGTAGAGGGGATGCAGTCCCTGTGGGAGCTGGCGGGGTTCGGTGGGCCTCAGCGTTGGCCCGAATGTCTGCGCATCGGCCGGCAGCAGGCCCGGCGCGGGGCACAGCAGCAGTCCCAGGGCGAGGCCGAGCCGGACTCGCATCAGCCTTGTCCGGCCTGCGCAGGGTTGGCGTCGAGCAGGGCCTGGGCTTCGGACATGGCGTCGCCGGCACCGCGCGGATCGTTCCAGATGGCCTCCCGCAGCGCGACGAAATCAGCTCCGGCCCTGCCGAGCGCGGCGACGTCAGCAATCGTCGGCGCAAAGGCGACGCAGGGCACGTTGAATATGTCGGCCCACCAGGAGACGCGCTCCAGCGTCTGCTCGACAGGCGGGGTGTATCCATCCGGGGCGGGGTCGCCGAAGCTGATATAATCGACGTCGAATTCGCCCGCGACCATCGCATCGTGTTTGGCCTTCAGGCCGCCGGCACCGACGATGCGGTCGGGCTTCAGGGTTTCGATGGCGGCGGTCAAAGCCTTTTCGAGGGTCTCGCCGGTGACGCGCACATGTGCGCCGTCGGCACCCGAGCGG
>CAIWVR010000160.1 GCA_903916165.1 uncultured Hyphomicrobiales bacterium
GCCCACGTCGCCTACGGCTCCTCGCGATGACGAGGCTGACCCTCAGGAGAACCACCCATGAAAACCCGCGCCGCCGTCGCTTTCGCCGCCAACCAGCCGCTCGAAATCGTCACGCTCGATCTGGAGGGGCCGCGCGCCGGGGAAGTCATGGTCGAGATCAAGGCGACCGGCATCTGCCATACCGATGCCTACACGCTGTCGGGGCTGGACCCGGAAGGCATTTTCCCCGCCGTGCTCGGGCATGAGGGCGCAGGAATCGTGGTGGAGGTCGGGGCGGGCGTGACGAGCCTCAAGACGGGCGATCACGTCATTCCGCTCTACACGCCCGAATGCCGCGAATGCGACTATTGCCTGTCGCGCAAGACCAACCTGTGCCAGAAGATCCGCATCACGCAAGGGCGCGGCCTGATGCCAGACGGCACCAGCCGCTTCACCTGCGACGGAGCGCCGGTGTTCCATTACATGGGCACGTCGACCTTCTCGAACTATATCGTCGTGCCGGAGATTTCGCTGGCGAAAATCCGCGAGGACGCGCCCTTCGACAAGGTCTGCTACATCGGCTGCGGCGTGACCACCGGCATCGGGGCCGTGATCTGGACGGCGAAGGCGGAGCCGGGCTGCCGCGCCGTGGTCTTCGGGCTTGGCGGCATCGGACTCAACGTGATCCAGGGCCTGCGCATGATCGGCGCGGAGCAGATCATCGGCGTCGACATCAACGACAGCAAAAAGGCCATGGCCGAAAAATTCGGCATGACGCATTTCGTCAATCCGACGGAGGTCGGTGGCGACCTCGTGCCGTATCTCGTCGATCTGACGAAGGGCGGTGCGGATTATTCCTTCGACTGCACCGGCAATGTCACCGTCATGCGGCAGGCGCTGGAGTGCTGCCACAAGGGCTGGGGCCAGTCGATCATCATCGGCGTCGCGCCGTCGGGCGCGGAGATTTCCACGCGTCCCTTCCAGCTCGTGACCGGGCGCGTCTGGAAGGGTTCGGCTTTCGGGGGCGCGCGCGGCCGCACCGATGTGCCGCGCATTGTCGACTGGTACATGGACGGCAAGATCAACATCGATGACCTGATCACGCACAAGCTGCCGCTCGCGCGCATCAACGAAGGCTTCGACCTGATGCATGAAGGCAAGTCGATCCGCAGCGTCGTGGAGTTTTAAGCGCCAAGGCTTGCAAGCGCATCCTGCGCGGCGCGCTCGCCCGTCTCCCACGCGCCGTGCACGGTGGAGAAAAACCCCGGCGACACCGCCTCGCCCGCAAAAAACAGAGCCTCGCCCTCGGGCCGCGCCAGCACGGCGCGCGCGCCCGAATGGCCCGGCAGCGCATGCGAATAGGAGCCCAGCGCAAACGGATCGCGCGCCCAGGACGAACAGGCGATGGGCGCAAGCCGCTTGCGGTAGCTCGACCCAAGCGCGTCCACGATCTGCCCCATCGCGACATCGGCAAAGGCCGCCATGCCGCCCGCTTCCAGTTCGCGCGCGAATTGCCCGCCGAAATAGGCCTCGATCAGCGGACGCCCGAAGGGTCGGATGTGGTAATTCGCCGTCGCCGTGCGGTCGGTGGCACCATAGAGACGCGAGTCGACCGGGAAGTCCTCCGCACCATCCAGCGCCAGAAACAGCTTGTCGGCCAGCCCCAGCGGCAAGACCGCCGCCGCCTCGACGCGCGCCGGCAAGGCCGGGCGAAAGCGCAAGGCGCCGGTGGCGATAAGATTGGTCGGCACGGTGACGATGACCGCCTGCGCGGTGAGCGTTCCCGCGTTGGTTTCCACCCGCAAGGGCCGCGCGCCGTGATCGATCAACCGTGCGATGCAGCCAAAGCGGATCGGCAGCTCGACGCCGAGTTTTTCGATCAGCGCGCCATAGCCCTGCACGACGCGGAAATTCACCTCCGTGTCCTCATAGGCCGCATAATCGAGCACCGAGAGACGATCGGTCTCGGTGCCGTTCACATAGGTGGACATGGCATCGATCAGCGGCGTCCAGCGCGCGGCAGGATCGAGCAGGTCGGAGGCGGGACCCTCGCGGCCCGCTTGCGCCGCCTCATGCGCGCGCTGGAAAAACCGGCCCTGCTCGGCGCGATAGGCGCGCTGGTCGCCTGTCTCGAAGCCGCGCGCATCGGCGCTTTTCTGCCAGGGCGGCGTCTCGCGGTCGATCGCGAACCCCTGTTGCCCGGCCAGCGGCAGCAGCACATTGCGATCTGCCGAATGGAGCCAGCCCGCGCCGAGATCGACGGGAAAGCCGCCGGAATTCTGCGTGAAGGCGCGCCCGCCCGCTCTTTGGCGCGCTTCCAGAAGGATGAAGGACGCGCCGCCACGTGCCAGCGACCGACCGGCGGCAACGCCCGCCGCGCCAGCCCCGATGACGATGCACTCAAAATCTGCCAATCCGCTCATGCGAGGGACATAGGACGCGCGGCTGACAGCGTCCAGCGAGGCGTTGCCGGATCTCCTGCTGTGGCGCTATCATGAACACACCGGCGACACGTCCGGGCGAGGGGGAGAGCGGGCATGGACACGGCGGAGGCGCCTCTACAGGGCGCGGCGATCATCGCCGCCATCAAACAGGCGCGTGTGGACCATGTGCTGTCCGTGCCGGACCTGCACACCAGCACGGGCTTACTGAAACCCATTGCCAGCGATCCCGACCTGAAGCTGATCCGCGTCTGCAAGGAAGACGAGACGCTCGGCCTCGCCGCCGGCCTGAGCTACGGCGACCGGCGCGCCCTGATCCTCATCCAGTACACGGGCTTTCTCTATGCCATGAATGCGATCCGCGCCGTGGCCTGTGATCATTCCATGCCGATCTGCCTGATGATCGGCCTGCTCGGCAAGGAGCCGGACACGCCATCGCGCGAGTCCGCGAAATTCGGCGTGCGCATCGTCGAGCCGCTGCTCGACGTGATGGGCATCGCCTACCACCGCATCGCGCACGACGCCGACGCGCAGCTGATCGCCCCCGCGATCGACGCCGCCTATGCGCACTCCAAACCCGTCGCTTTCCTCATCGAACGCCGCCCGGTGCATGCATGATCGACCGCAAGACAGCCTGGGCGCGTTTGGCCGCCCGCATCACGAATGAAATCGTCGTCGCGACCTATTCCTCGGCGACCGACTGGATCGCGACCGTCGACCGGCCGCTGAATTATTTTTCCTTCGGTGCCATGGGCCTTGCCTCCTCGCACGGCCTTGGCCTTGCACTGGCGCGACCGGAGCGGCGCGTCCTCGTGCTCGATGGCGATGGAAGTCTGCTGATGAATCTGGGCACGCTCGTCACCATCGGCGCCGTCGCGCCCAAAAACTTCACGCATATTGTGGCGCGCAACGAGACCTATGAAGCCAATGGCGGCCATCCAATTCCGGGCCGCACCGCGCATTTCGCCGGGCTCGCGCGCGAAGCCGGCATTGCGAAATCCTATCGCATCGACACGCTCGACGCCTTCGAGGCTCTCATCCCCGCGCTGCTGCACGAGGACGGACCAATTTTTGTCGAGCTGATCATCGCGCAGGGCGTGCTTTCGCCGCGCTCCTACAAGGACATGTACCGCAAGGAACGCCGCGTCGCGTTCAGGCAGGCGCTGCAGGACGGCTGACGCGTCTGCACGGGCAGCAATAGCGCGCTGGTCTCAGCGCAGCCATGTGGAGCTATTGCGGCAAAAGTCAGCCGCGGATGGGCTCGACCTTCAGGGCGGCGCGCACGAAATAATAGACGAGCAGGAGACCGAAGGCCGCGCCGATGATCTCGACGGCGCCGCTGACCAGTGGCGGCAGTCCAAGCATGCCCCCCAGAGCCCAGCCGGCTGCCCAGGAGATCCCCACAAGTTCGGTGCCGACGAGGATGGCGACGCTGATCACGGTGATCGCGTTGTCCCAATGGATCGGCTTGTCACTCATCGGAGCCTCGGTTGCGGTTTCACAGCTCTGCCCACTATATCAATCCCCGCCACGGCGCAACCGGACAGGCTTTATGACCTCCACCCCCCGCTTCACATTGGCCGCCGTCGCCGCGCCCGACGCCCAGGCCGCCACCATCGGCCGGGACATGCTGAGCCTCGGCGGCTCGGCGCTGGAGGCCGCGCTCGCCATGGCCGCCGCACTGGCTGTGGTGATGCCGCACCGGGCGGGACTGGGCGGCGACGCCCAATGGCTCATCCGCGAGCCCGGCGGTCGCACACATGTGATCGATGCGGGCGGCCTCACCGGGGCCAAGGCGAGCGCCGCGCACTATCGCAAGGCCGGTCACCATGACATGCCACTGCGCGGCGCGCTGGCCTGCGCCACCGTGCCCGGTGCCGTCGCGGGCTGGGAACTGGCACTGGAGGCGACGCGCGCCTTCGGCGGGCGCCTTCCGCTCGGCGACCTGATGGCACCCGCCATCAAGCTGGCGCGCGAGGGCTTTACCCAGAGCGCGTCGGCTGCGCGGCCGCCTGACGATCTTGCTGACCTCGTGGGGGCACCGGGCTTTGCGAGAGCCTTTCTGGACGAGGGCAAGCTGACCGGTGCCGGCATGGCGCGGATCGACACGAAGACGGGCGACCTGCTCGAACAGATCGCTCATGCAGGGCTGCATGATTTCTATCGCGGCGATGCGGGCCGCGAACTGGCAGCCGACATGGCCCGCATCGACATATCGCTCACGCGCGCCGATCTGGAGGCCTGCGAGGCCAAGGTGCGCAAGCCGCTGTCGCAGCGCCTTGGCGCGCGGACCTATGTCACCTCGCCCGCCCCGACACACGGCTTTTCGCTTCTGCACGCGCTGGCGCTGCATGGGCGTCTGAAGGCTGCGGCGCGCGACGATTTTGCCTCGCTGCATGCCTTTGCCGAGGTGATCAAGCGAACACGGCCGATCGCGACGCCCTTTGCCCGCGACCCGGCGCAGGTGGAAGGTGATCCCTTGCGCTGGCTCTTGCCCGATGCGCTGGAACGCGAGATCCATGCCATGTCGAAAGACCGGGCTGCCATGGCTGCGCAAGGCGCGACATTAACCGCCAGCGCCTTCTTCGGAGCGGTGGACCCGACCGGCCTCGCGGTCGGCTGCGTGACGACGCTGGGCGAGGCTTTCGGCTCCGGCTGCGTGCTGGCGCGCACCGGCCTGCTGCTGGGCCATCGCGCGAGCGCCTTCTCGCTCGATCCGCGAGCACCGCATGTGCTGGAGCCCAAACGCCGCGCGCCCGGTGCCCCCGCGCCCGCGCTCTGCGTGCAGGATGAGGGCCGCGTCATGATGTTCGGCTCGGGCGATCCGCAGGTGGACCTGCAGATCGCCGTGCGCATCGCCGATGGCGTCGGCCTGCTGGACGCGATCGAGGCGCCGCGCCTGAGCGTGGGCGACGGGAACCGGCTGCGCATGGAGGATCGCTTCGATCCCTCCGTCCTGCGGGCGCTCGAAAAAGCCGGCCACGAGATCAGCCTTGGCGGGGCAAGCGAGGATTTCGCCCCCGCCGGTGCCGTCCTGCGGCGGCGCGACGGCAGCGTCGAGGCGGCGCATGATCCGCGCACGAACGGCCTGTCGAACGGGCTGTGATCACATGCCGCCGGCCAGCGACCCGCTGAGCAGGCCAAGACCAAGCAGCAGCACGGCGAGGGCCGCGGCAAGTTCCAGTGCGCGCAGGGCCAGAGCGCCGCGCGTGCCGCGCGCCGTCGTGGTGACGCGCTGCGCGAACATCTTGGCGTGAACGGCGAGAAAGGCGAGCGCACCCGTGGTGATCGCCGTGCCTGCGGCCATCGCGAGCGTCGCACCCACGCCAGCATAGAGGATGCCCTGCGCGGCGGAAAAGACGAGAACGAGAATGGCTCCCGAACAGGGCCGCAGGCCCGCCGCCACAATGGTGCCTGCCGCGGCACGCCATGAAAACCGTGTATCGCCCAGGAGGGCGGGATCGGGCATGTGGATATGGCGGCACTCAGCGCCATGCACATGGCCCGCATCCTCTGCAGCGACACAGGCAAAGCGACTGACAGGCTGGGTCGGAATTTGCCATTCACGCCGCAGCGCGCCGCCCTTGCGCCATGCGAGCAGGGCACCCACCAGCGTGATCGCCGCATAGGAAAACAGCTCGACGGCCTGCGCCGCGCCGCGCATCGCCTGCGCTGTCGCGCCCAGCAGCAAGGTCAGTCCGCCAACCAGCGCAAGGGCGACAAGGGCCTGCAGCAAGGCCGCCAGAGCCGCCATGACGAGCCCCCGCTTCAGCGCGCGCTCATTGGCGAAAAGATAGGCCGCCAGCACCGCCTTGCCATGCCCGGGCCCGGCGGCATGGAA
>CAIWVR010000161.1 GCA_903916165.1 uncultured Hyphomicrobiales bacterium
CAGCGCCGAGCGCGGCTCGATGGTGACGCCGGTGACGCGGGGAATGTAGATATCCATCTTCACGACGTGGGCGGCGCTCGTAAAGGCGCGGTCGGTGCCGGCGACATCGCCGAAGGTCGTGTCGACGAAGACATTGTCGTGCGTCTCGTCCCAGACCGGCGCATGGCCCGGCTTGATCGCCTCGCGCTGGTCGACCACGAAAGGAAGCACTTCGTAATCCACCTCGACCGCTTCGGCGGCATCCTGCGCCTGCGCTTCCGTCTCGGCGACGACCATGGCGACAGCCTCCCCCACATGGCGTGCCTTGTCGGCGGGCATCAGCATATGCGGGCCGATGAAGATCGGCGTGCCGCCGGGGCCGGCAAGCTTCATGTCATATTTGGTTTTCGGTACGGGATCGTGCGGAACTGGCTTCAGACCGTCGGCCGCCACATCGGCACCCGTAAAGACACCCAGCACGCCCGGCATGGCCAGCGCCGCCGCCGTGTTGATGGAGACGATGCGCGCATGGGGGTGGGGGGAGCGGACCATGACCGCGTGAGCCTGGCCGGGGATGGAGAAATCATCCGTGAACCGACCCTTGCCGGTCAGCAGCCGGGCGTCCTCGTTGCGGGGCATCGGCTGGCCGATGGAGGAGAATTGATGGGTGCCGGTCGTGCTCATGGCTGACGCTTTCCTCGGGACTTCGGTCCTCTTCCGGGAGGGCACACTGGACAGGCCGCCGCCCGGTTCTGACTGGTTGCACCGCTAAACTAAGGGCTATAACAAAGCAACCGAACCGGTGCACGTCGCGATGCTCAAGCCGGTGGAGGATATTAGCAATGACAGCCGTGAAGGGCCGCAGCGCTCCCGCCGATTTCCAGGAACACCTCGCCAATCTTGAAGCGCGCGGCCTTCTCCTGCGGATCGACCGGCCGATCAACAAGGACACCGAACTGCATCCGCTGATGCGCTGGCAGTTTGTCGGCGGCTATCCCGAGAGCGAGCGCAAGGCCTTCCTGTTCACCAATGTGGTGGGCTCGAAGGGCGAGAAATATGACATGCCGGTCGTCTGCGGCGCGCTCGCGGCGTCCGATGAAATCTATGCAGCCGGCATGGGCGTGCCGGTGGAGGAGCTCGGCGAGATCTGGATGCACGCCATCGAGAACCCGATCCCGCCCGAATATATCGAGGTCGCGCCCTGCCATGACGTGGTCATCACCGGCGACGAGCTGAAGCAGCCGGGCAAGGGCCTGTCGCGCCTGCCGGTGCCGATCTCCACGCCCGGCTATGATGCCGCACCCTATCTCACCGCGACCTGCTGCGTGACCAAGGACCCGGAAACGGGCGTGCGCAACATGGGCACCTATCGCGCGGGGCTGAAGGCGGAAGACCGGCTGGGCGTGCGCATGGCCGCGCGTCTGGGTGGCGCTGGCGGCTATTTGCACTGGCTGAAGTACCAGAAGCTGGGCCTGCCGATGCCTGTGGCCATTGTGGTGGGCTGCGCGCCGGTCGTCATGTTCACCGGTCCCCAGAAACTCTCGACCTCGCAGGACGAGATGGCGGTCGCCGGTGGCCTCGCCGGACGCGCCCTGCGCGTGACCAAATGCAAGACCGTCGATCTGGAAATTCCCGCCGATGCCGAGATCGTGGTCGAAGGCTATATCGACACGCAGATGCTGGAGCCGGAAGGCCCGTTCGGCGAGAGCCACGGCCATGTCGCGCTGGAAGATTTCAACATGTCGATGGTCGTCACCGCGATCACGCACAAGAAGAATGCCGTTTACACGACCATTCTGTCGGAAGTGACGCCCAGCGAATCCTCCATTCTCAAGAAGTCGGCCTATGAGGCGCTTTATTTCGCGCATCTGAAGAACCATCTCGAAATTCGCGGCATCAAAAAGGTCGTGATGCACGAGCCGCTGACGAACCTGCGCAAGGTGCTGTTCCTGCAATTTGCCCATGGCGCGCCGCAGACGGAAGTCTGGCGTGGCCTTCAGGGCGCGGCGAGCTTGCAGGCGCAATGCGGCAAGGTTGTCATTGCGGTGTCGGAAGACATCGACATGCAGAACACGGACGCGATCTTCTGGTCGCTGGCCTATCGCGCCAATCCGATCGAGGACGTGCTGATCGTTCCGCATCGCTCGGGCGGTCACGGCCCGAAGTCGGGTGCGGGCGGCGATTCCACCCTGCTCATGGATCTGACGCTGAAACATTCCATGCCGCCGCTGGCTCTGCCCGCAAAACCCTTCATGGAAAATGCCCGCAAGATCTGGGAGGAGCTGAACCTCGGCCGCCTCTCGGTGAAGGCACCCTGGCATGGCTATGATCTGGGCGACTGGTCGCCCGACTGGGACGCCTTCGCGGAGGCCGCGACCAAGGGCGACTGGGCCGCCAATGGTGCCAACACCTATGGTCGCCGCCGCGCAGGGCTGAAGCCCGAGACGCCGGTGCGCAATGTCGAGGGCAAACAGTCGAAGGAATCGCATTGATGGCGCATGTCACGCTCACCATCAACGGGCAGGCCGTCACGGCTGACGTCGAGCCGCGCATGCTGCTCGTGAAATTTCTGCGCGAGCATCTGCAGCTGACCGGCACCCATGTCGGCTGCGACACGACGCAATGCGGTGCCTGCACGATCCTGTTCAATGGCGATTCCGTGAAATCCTGCACCATGCTTCTGGTGCAGGCCGACGGCGGTGAGGTCGTGACCATCGAGGGGGTGGCCACCGGCGACAGGCTGCATCCCGTGCAGGAGGCGTTCCACGTCCATCACGGCCTGCAATGTGGCTTCTGCACGCCGGGCATGGTGATGCGTGCTCTCGATCTGCTGGCAAAACATCCGCAGCCCAGCGAGGAGGAGATCCGCCACCAGATGGAGGGCAATCTCTGCCGTTGCACGGGCTATCACAATATTGTCGCCGCCGTTCAGGCCGCATCCGGGCAAACGCCCGTCGGTCATTGAGGAGAGGCTGCCATGTATGCTTTCGCATATCACCGCGCCGCTGATGTCGCCGACGCCGTCGCTGAACTGAAGCGCGTCGCCGACGCCAAGCCTCTGGCGGGCGGCATGACCCTGCTGCCAACCTGCAAGATGCGGCTTGCCGCACCGACCGAACTCGTTGATCTGGGCGCGATTCCCGCATTGAAGGGCATTTCGATTGCCGAGGCGCATGTCACCATCGGCACGATGACCCGTCACGCCGATGTCGCCGCCTCGCAGGAGCTGCGCGCGGCTCTGCCCGCCCTGTGCGATCTGGCAGGCGGCATCGGCGATCCGCAGGTCCGCTATCGCGGCACGATGGGCGGCTCGGTCGCCAATGACGATCCGGCAGCGGATTACCCCTCCGCCTGCCTGGCGCTGGGTGCCACCATCGTGACCGACCGGCGCGAGATTGCGGCGGATGATTATTTTCAGGGGCTTTTTCAGACGGCGCTCGAGGGCAGCGAGATCATCACGGCGATCCGTTTCCCGCGTCCTCTCTGCGCAGCCTATGAAAAATTCAAGAACCCGGCTTCGCGCTACGCGACGGTCGGTGTGTTTGTCGCGCGCTTCGATCACGGTGTGCGTGTCGCGGTGACGGGGGCGGGGTCAAACGGCGTGTTCCGGGCGAGCGCGATCGAACAGGCTTTGAACGCTGATTTTTCGCCTCAGGCTGCCGCCGCGATCACGATCTCGCCGAATGCCATCGCATCTGACATGCACGGCAGCGCGGAGTACCGTGCGCATCTCATTCCGATCCTCGCCGCACGTGCGGTCGAGGCTTGCAGGTAAACTCAGCCTCGTCATTGCGAGGAGCGAAGCGACGCGGCAATCCATCTGACGGCGGCCATGGATTGCCACGTTGCCTTCGGCTCCTCGCAATGACGAAACCAACGGAGGGCGTCATGCTCAAGAAACTCACCGCAACCGTCGCATTCGCCGCACTCGCCACATCCGCCACCGCTCAGACCTTCGATGCCGCCGCTTTCTACAAGGGCAAGAATGTCACCATTCTCGTCGCATCCTCGACGGGTGGCGGTCTTGACACCTATGCCCGGCTCGTCGGGCGGCATTTCCAGAAACATATTCCCGGTGCCCCGACGATCGTGGTCCAGAACATGCCCGGCGCGGGCGGCAATATTGTCGCCAACCATATTTTCAATATCGCCCCGAAGGACGGGACGACGATGGGCGTGACCTTCCCGAGCGTGATTGTCGATCCGCTGCTGACGGAGGGCGTGCAGCGCGGCTATGACGCGACCAAGTTCAATTATATTGGCAATGCCCATTCCGAAGTGCTGGTCTGCGTGCTGCGCAAGGATGCGCCTGTCTCGAAAATCGAGGATCTGCGCAAGACCGAATTGCTGATCGGCGCCACCGCGCCGGGCTCGACCACGGCCGACTTCCCGAAGATCGCCAATGGTATTCTCGACACGAAATTCAAGCTTGTGACGGGCTATAAGGGCTCGCGCGAGGTCACGATGGCCATCGAGAGTGGCGAGGTGCAGGGGATCTGCGGGCTGGGCTATTCCACTGTTAAGGTGCAATATCCCGACATTATGAACAATCCTTTCGCACGCATTTTCGCGCAGGAGGATATGGCCGGGCATCCGGTTCTGAACGGCGCAGGGGTGCCGCTGATGCTGTCGCTGGCGCGCAATCCCGAAGAGCGCGCTGCGATGCAGATGTTCTATGGCCAGAACTCCTTCGCGCGTCCCTTCATCCTGCCGCCCAATGTCGCGCCCGAGCGCGTTGCCGTGCTGCGCAAGGCCTTCGACGAAACGATGAAGGACCCCGAATTGCTGGCTGAAGCCGAGCGCATGAACATTGACGTTGTGCCGAGCGACGGTCCTGCCGTGCAGAAAATCGTCGCCGACATGTATGCAACGCCGGCCGCCGTCATCAAGACGGTGAAGGAAGCACTGGAACGCTCGAAATAGGGAGAGGGTGGCTCGCGAAGCGAGACGGGTGAGGGCACCTGCCGCTTCGCATACCAACAAAGGGAGCGCCTTTAAGGCCCTCCCTCATCCGTCATGCTTCGCATGCCACCTTCTCCCGCGCGCGGGAGAAGGACACGCACGACATCGTCTACATCACGTCCCGCAACAACCCGGCAATCACCTCCGGCGCTTCCACCGGCGACAGATGCCGCGCGGCCGGGATCACCATCAGGGTCGAGCCCCTGATGCCGCGATGCATCTCTTC
>CAIWVR010000162.1 GCA_903916165.1 uncultured Hyphomicrobiales bacterium
GGCGCTGGTCGTCGGCAATCTCATTGCCGTGACCTTCCTGCTGTTCATCACGCGTTGGGTCGCGGTGCTGACCTTCATCAACGCGACCATGCTGGTGCCCTTCATCATCGTGCTCGTCGTGATCGGCGCCTATGTCAACGAAGGCCAGTGGGAGAACCTGCTCATCCTCGTGGGCATGAGCATGATCGGCTACGCCATGCTGCGGGCGAACTGGCCGCGCGCGCCCTTCGTCATCGGCCTCGTCCTCGGCCGCATCGCCGAGGAATCGCTCCACAAGGCGCTCGACCTGTGGGGCTTCTCCTTCTTCACGCGGCCGCTGTCGCTGGTGCTGATCGGCATGATCATCGCCACCATCGCCTTTGCGATCTATCGCAGCCGCCAGCCCGCAGCCTTTGACCCGACGCAGGTGTCCGTATGACCATGCTCTCACGCCAATCCATGACTGTCTTCATGCTGGCCGTTTTTGTCATCATGGTTGGCACGGCCATGACCTATCCCGAGGGTGCGCGCTTCATGCCGCTCACCATCGGCATCCCCGGCATTCTCCTGTGCCTGCTGCAGATCGGGCTTGATTTCCGTCGTCCTCTCGACACGCGTCCCGAGAAGGACGAAATGCAGGAGGCACAGGAAAAGGCCGCAAAACTGGTCGGGCACAAGGTCGAGTTCGGCCAGGCCGCGCTCATAGACGCGCCGCAGGACCAAAAGGAGATGGCCCGGCGCGAAGTGCTGACCTGGGCCTATTTCCTGGGCTTCATTGGCGGCGTGCTTCTGTTTGGCTTCTATGCAGCCATTCCCGTGTTCCTCGTCGCCTTCCTGCGCGAACGTGCCGGCGCGACCTGGAAGCGTTCGCTGATGCTGTCGGGCGTCGCATCGGTCGCCTTCTATCTCATCTTCGCCAAGGGGCTCAGCGTCGTGCTTTATCCGGGCGCGCTGACCGGGCTCATCATGGATCGTCTCGCGGGTTGATCGCTTGCGGCAAGCGCTGCAAGGCGCATTTGGAGGAAACGATGACAATGACATTTAAACACGTCACCGCAGCCTGCCTTCTGCTAGGTGCCGCGACGGTATCTGGCTCGGCTTTCGCGCAAGACGGCGTGGAATTCTTCAAGGGCAAGACGGTGAACTATATTGTCGCGACGTCACCCGGCGGCGGCTATGATTCTTACGGGCGGCTGGTCGCGGAATATATGCAGCGCAATCTGCCCGGCTCCACCTTTGTCGTGAAGAACATGCCCGGTGCCGGCCATATCATCGGCGCGAACTCGATCTACGCGTCCAAGGCCGATGGCCTGACGCTTGGCACGTTCAACACGGGCCTCATCTACAATCAGCTCATCAACGCCAACGGGGTGAAGTTCGATCTGTCGAAGATGAGCTGGATCGGCAAGGCTGCGTCTGATCCGCGCGTCATTGTCATTGCCTCGCAATCGCCGATCAAGTCCTTTGCCGACCTCATCGCGCAAAAGTCGCCCGTCAATTTCGCCACCGCGGGCCTTGGCAGCGCGTCCTATGTCGAGACGGTGATGCTGACCAATTCCCTCAAGCTCCCTGTGAAGAACCTCACCGGTTATAATGGCACCGACGATCAGCTCGCCATGCGGCGGGGCGAAGTGGTCGGGTCGATCGCCTCGCGCTCGTCCTATTCGACGTTTGTGGAGAACGGCTATGGCCGTTTCATCGCGCAGATCGGCGGGGCGGACAAGGATCTCCCGCAGCTGGCCTCGCTGGTGACCGACGCCAAGGCGCTGGCACTGATCAATCTCGTGCAGTCGCAGGGTGACATTTCGCGCCTGACCGCTGGTCCGCCCGGCATCCCCGCCGACCGCGTGAAGGCCCTGGTTGCCGCCTATCGCAAGGCCATGGAAGACAAGGAATTGCAGGCGCGCGCGGAAAAACTTGAGCGTCCGGTTGAACCGGCCTATGGCGAGGATGTCGCCAAGGCGATCGCCGTCGCCCTCAACCAGTCCGACGAGACCAAGCAGCTTCTCACCGAAGCGCTGAAAAGCGACAAGAAGTAAGACCTCGGCCAATCAAGAAGATGGAGCACCCCGATGAGTGACAATGCGACCCCCCAGGAAGATCTCGAAGGGCGCTACCTTGTTGAACCCTATCTCGACTGGGTGACGAAGCAGAACGTTCCGGTTCACCAGGATTTCGGCTTCGACCTTCTGGCCGTCGAAACCAGTGACTGGGCCTGGTATGACGCCAAGGGCTGTTTCAATCACGCCTATGGGCGCGGCGACTTCATGGCAAATTACATTGTCGAGGTTTTGCCAGGCAAGAAAACCCGCCCTGTGAAGCATCTGTTCGAAGCCTTCTTCATGGTGCAGTCGGGCTTCGGCTCGACCACCGTCTGGCTGCCGACCGGCGAGAAGCACACGTTCGAATGGGGCCCCAAGGCTTTGTTCGCCGTGCCGCTGAATTGCGAATACCAGATCTTCAACTCGTCGGGCCGCGAGGCCGCGCGCATCTCCGTCACCAATGACGCGCCGCTGAGCTTCAATCTCTACCACAACGAAGACTTCATTCTCGCCAACCCTTGCAAGTTCCCCGAGCGCGCCGGTGCGGCAAACCAGTTCCAGGGCGAGGGCGAACATCTCGAAGTCGTGCGCGGCGATGGCAAGGCGAAGCTCAATCTGTGGGAGACGAATTTCGTCCCCGACCTGACCGGCTTCAAGCTTTACGATCTTGGCGAACGCGGCAAGGGTTCGAAGAATGTGTCCTTCGTGCTCGCGGATTCGACGATGCATTCGCATACGTCGGAAATTCCGGTGGGCCGCTACAAGAAGGCACATCGCCATGCTGCGGGCACCCATGTGCATGCCGTGTCGGGCGAAGGCTATTCGCTGCTCTGGCATGAAGGTGACGAGAAATTCACCGAAATCCCGTGGCGTCACGGCATCATGTATGTGCCGCCGTTCTGGATGTTCCACCAGCACTTCAACACGGCCCCCAGCCAGGCGCGCTACGTTGCCTGTTCGATGGGTTCGCGCCGCTATCCCTTCATCTCGCTGCGCAAGCGCTCGGCGGAAGGGTTCGGCTCGCTGTCGATCCAGCAGGGTGGACGCCAGGTGGAATATGAAGATCAGGATCCGCGCATCCACCGCAAGTGGCTGGACGCGATCGACCTTTCCGGCGTGACGTCGGACATGGCCGATATTTTCGACGAGCCGAAAATCCGGGCGATGGATGTCGCCAAGATGACCGGCCCGATTTACACGCCCCAGTCGATCGGCCCGGCGGTCTAGACCAAAGCGGAGCGTCATTGCGGGCGTGAGCCGAAGCAATCCAGAGGCCTCTTTGAGGCCAGAATGGATTGCTTCATCGCGTCGCGTCTCGCCATGCCATTGTTTCCGTCCTCGCACCTGCCACGCGGGTCCTTGCCATTCATCCGCGTGCCAGGCTGGCTGCCTTGTTTCAAGGAGCCATTGTCATAACACGCCCCCTTCGTGCCATGCCCGGCGGGCCGGGCGCGCGTCACCTGGATCGATGGCGGCGAGAGCGAGGGCGACGCCTGCGAGGCCTTCGGCCATCACGGCTTCAACGGCGTGGATGGCCGCCTGGTCGCCGCAGGGGTCGGGTTTCGCTCAGCAAAAAAAAAAGCCGCCGGCGGAGCACCAGTCGGCTGAAGTCGGGGAGGAATCGCGCCAAGGGCGCAGGACAAAGCTACGCCTGTCCCGAGCATAAACAATATGGAAATATTTCAACATTTCGCATTGCTGCACGCGGCTGCACATTCGTCATCGACTTTTGTCCGTGGTGCACGCGTGCAGTTCTTGGCGCTATTTCCGCAAGGGAAAGGCAGCCTCGAGCGAGACGATCAGAGTGTCGAGGGGCGGCATGGTCGCCTCGCTTTCGATTTTCTTGCGCTCCACCGCGCAATTTTGCAGAAAGGGTCGCTGTAAGTCGTTGTCGCGGTCGAGCCTGTGCGCCCATTTGATCAGCTCGCTGGCCTCCTCGGCGCTTGGTCGGTCGACGATGAGGCGCTGCCAGACCATGCCCTCGGGCGGGAAGGTCGCCAGACGCAGCTTGACGCGGAAAACGGTTCTGATCTTGCCTGTCATGTCTGTCCTTGCTTGCGGGTCTCACTGGCAGCATATACCGCCACTTGGTGGATGCGAGCGGGCGCTTGCGGAGCGACGCTTCGCTTGTCATGTTCCGCGCCGATGGCGGGCCGGGCCCGCCACGTTCGAGGAGAGAAGAATGCCCAATGGCTATATCATCGTTCGCGGCGATGTCAGCGATCCGGAAGCCTATGCCCGCTATGCTGCGGCGACGCCGGAAGCCATGAAGACATACGGCGCAAAGCCGCTGGTGCGCGGCGGTCGCTGCGAATCGCTCGAGGGCACCGCCCGCAGCCGCAATGTCGTGATGGAATTCGACAGCTACGATCAGGCCAGGGCCTATTATCATTCGCCCGAATATCAGGCCGCCCGCCAGCATCGCATCGGCGCTGCCGAGGGCGAGTTCCTGCTCGTCGAAGGCTTCGGCGACTGAGCCTTGCGCAACGCGCCGCAATTTTGTGCGGTGCGAACGATCTTTCTGCATCGCAATAAACACGGGCATGGTTAAGATCCGCTCACCGGCTTGTCGTGCCCGTCTTTCAAGGGGAGGAACATGACCGGTTCTGGTCACCTCTTTCAGGATATATGTGCGACATGATCCGTCTTTCAGAACTGGCCGGCCTCTTCGCCGCTCTCGCCATCACCCTGAGCACGCTGGTCGCGGCCCAGAGCCTGGTCACGCAGGCTGCGTCCGACATCACGCCCGCCGCGCTGGTCGGCGTGACCGACTGACCCAGGCTGCGGGCCGGCATGTTGCCAGCCCGCCTGTCATATATTCAGAGTTCCTTGGCTCAGAGTTCCTTGCCGAGCAGACGGTCGAGGGACAGAGGCCCGCCGCCGCGCAGCGCGATCGCAAGGCACATGATGCCCCACATCAGCGTATATTCGTAACCCTTGCCGAGCCAGCCAAACCCATTGCCCCAATAGACGACGAAGGTCAGGAAGGCCATTTCAATGGCATTGGCAGCCGCAAAGAAACGCGTGAACAGGCCCAGCATGATGCACAGGCCGCCCAAACCTTCGACGAAGGTCAGGACATAGGACAGCGGCAGATTGATCGTCGACAGATAAGGAACGGTGATGTCGAGCGCCTTGGTTTGCGCCGTCATGCCGCGCAAGATCTTGCCATAGCCGTGATAGGCGAGGTTCCAGCCTACACCAAGCCGGACCAGCAGCCAGGACACCGGAATCATCCGTTCATAAAAGCCACGCAGTCCAGGAAAAACGGGCGTAGGTTCGCGAGAATTGATCATTTTCAGCCTCCCTGTAGTTTTTCTTATCGATAGCGGACTGACCGCCAAAGTAAACAGCTCCAGCTCCGGCATTTGATTGTGACAAAGCTTTTGTCTAGCTTTTGACGGGTCCATTTCGTGAGGCTGTCCCCATGAAGAAGCCGAAAAAAACATTGAAGGAGCTTGGCCGCATTGAGGCCGTGCTGTCCAAACAGACCTCCCGCAGTGCGAAACTGCTGGCACGCCGCAAGACGGGTGAGGCGGAAAATCCCGTCACCAGCCGCTATTATGATCACATGGCCGAGCAGCAGGCGATCGCGCTGGCCGATCTTTCGGAAATCGTTCACCTCGGTGAGTCCCTGTCACGCCATGTCATGGAAGCGGACGCGGAACGGGCAGCGAAAAAAGCCGCCAAGGCTACCAGAATGGCACACGCCAAGACAGCTGCCGGGCCTGCAAGGGCTGCCAAACCAGTCGCCAAGGTCGCTGCCAAACCGGCTTCCCGGCCCGCGACCAAGGTCGCCGCCAAAGCCTCGCCTGCCAAACCTGCTGCGGCCAAGCCCGCCGTCAAGCGCCCGGCACGCCGCGCGCCGACGAAAACGACAGGTGCCTGAGGAGACGATGCACACCGGTCGGTCGGTCCGTCGCGCACCGGCCACGGCCTGACCGCCTCGGCACCCGTCGGTGGCGCTGAAAAGCGTCAGCCGGACGGGACGGTGCCGCTGCTCGCCGACTGACTTTCCCCTTACATCATCGAAATCTGCTGCCACCTCATCGAGCAGCGGGACGCTATATCGTCTCTTTCATAGAGCGTTCTCGGGCCTCAGGCCTGGCCACCAGTCGCGAAGCGCTGCGGGCTTTCCTGCATGGTCCGAAACGCTCTGTGCGCCAGACAGAGGCTGCGAAGCCCACCAAATAAAAAGAGGCTCTGTGAGAGCCTCTTCCCGGCCAAATATCACTCAGGCAGACACATGATAGTCGCTCGAGGCCTTGAATTGCTCAATCGTCATACCCTTGGCCTGAAGAAGGGCAACGACCCATTTCGGTGACCGCCCACGCCCGGACCACATGTCTCCGCTGTCGGGGTCCTTATATTTCGGCTGAATCTCCGCCCGGATTTTCGGGGCCGTGTTGCGCTGGCGATCATTCTTCTTCAGTTCCGGGAAAATATCGAAAATCGTCAATTCGACTTCCCGGAGCCTCTGTTCGATTTCACCACGAAGATTGGCCCTCGTGCTGGCCTTTCTCCCTTCAATCTCCTGCTGGATCTGTTTGATCTGCTCGTGAAGTTCGGCGATGGAGACGCCGGTCCGTTGATTGGTCATTTGTTTTCTCCAGGATTTATAATTCTGTTTAACAGATTGAAATCATGAAACAAGCGGAATTCTCAAAAGCGCCAGACACGCGGCAAGAGCGAAACGAGGCACGTTCGCCGCAAAAGGTTGACGATAGTATATGTTTTCTGACTATCTGTTTTTAAGGAAACCTAGATTCACGTACGAAGTGCAACGCGGTTTATCGACTGACTGAAAAGCTCGTGTGGTGTCTTGAACCCCAGTCGCTTTCAAAGGCGATTATTCAGTAGGTCCTCAATAATAGCAAGTTCAGTATCGGTCACCGATGAAAGTGGTCTCTTTTTTGGAATGTACTGCCGAACCAAGCCATTTAAGTTCTTATTTGTGCCTCGCTGCCAGCTTGAGAATGGTTCCGTGAAATAGCCCTTGGATTTCAATGCGCGGTCTACGCGGGCATGCTCAGCAAACTCTTTCCCATTATCATAGGTGATCGTTTTGACCAGGGCGGCGACACCTTCCAGCC
>CAIWVR010000163.1 GCA_903916165.1 uncultured Hyphomicrobiales bacterium
GCCTATCTGCTCAATGCGCCCTTGAGCGGCCCCTTGCCGGACGGGGCCTTGGTCTGGATGGTCCCGCACGTCCCCAATGCGACGGCGCTGAACGTCGATCCGACGCTTCAGATCGACAGGATCGACGCCGCGCCGCTGCCGCTGCGCGCCTTCGATGGCACGGCCCTGTCGCAGGGGGCGCTGGAGGCCGGGCGCGCCATCCTCCTGCGCAAGGTGTCCGGCATCTATTGCGTGCAGACGATTCGCCAGGCCGCAAGCCCGATCAATCTGCTCGAAGACGGCGGGCGCTTTGCCGGCAATCCGGAACCGGTCACCGGCGCCGTGACGACATTTGCGGATTCGACCTGTTTCACCAGCGCCAATTCAGCCGTGCGCGCCAATTATGGCCTGGTGCGGATCGGTGCGGCGATGCCGGCACCGCTGCCTGATCTTGTCGCCAAGATCCGCGCGCCCGCCGCGCAGCTTGCCGGTGCTGAATTCTTTGTCCTGAAGGTCACGGCAGGCGCTGGCACGACGCTCGGCGTCACTGTGCAGGGCGTGACTTATTACGCCCCGCTCACGGCCGCGCGCGCGACCGGGCGCGGCGTCACCGCCTCGCTTTATTTTCGCGTGCTGTCGGGCGCGCTGGTGATGGCGCCGTCGGACACTGTGCCCCGCATGTTGATCGATGGTGTCGCGCATAATTTCTCCGCCAGCACGCCGGATCGCGTGTTCGCCGACGCGCAAGGCTGGAAACACATGCAGATGTGGATCGCGCCGCCCAACGGCGCCTCCACCGCCTTCTGGCCGATGCGCGTCACGCCCGGCACCGTTTTTCTTATTGCGCTGCCCGCGATCACCCAGGGGTTCGAGACGATCCCCTGGGACATCGGGCCGATGCCCTCGCAGCGCGGATGGAGGTAAGCCATGGCCCGCAACGCTTTTTCAGACTGCCTCGCCGTGATCCTCGAGGAAGAGGGCGGCTATTGCGACATGCCCGGCGATCCCGGCGGTGCCACCAATATGGGGATCACGCGCGCGACGCTTGCGGCCTGGCGCGGCACGCCGGTCAGCCGGGACGATGTGATGGGCCTCGAGCGCGACGAGGCGGCCGCGATCTACAAGGCCCATTACTGGACCGCGATCCGCGCCGAGGATTGGCCCGCGGGCCTCGACCTCGCCCTGTTCGATGATGCCGTAAATTCGGGGCCGCGCCAGGCCGTGCGCGATCTGCAACGCGCGCTGGGCCTCATCGCCGACGGCATCGTCGGTCCCGTCACCTGCGCCGCCATCGACGCGCGCCCGGCTGGCGACATTGTCGCCGCGCTGTGCGCCACGCGGCGTGCGCGGCTGGCGGGCCTTCCCCAGTTTTCGCGATTCGGACGTGGCTGGACGCGACGCATCCAGCGCGTCGAGCGTCTGGCGCGTTCGCTCGCGAAATCGGCGTCCGCCACGAGGCGGACCCAGACCGCAGCCATGCCGGCTGCCCCAGCAAAGGAGAATGTTCCCATGTCATCCACCTCGACACAGGCCACGGAGTCCAAGCCGTTCTGGGCCTCGCAGACCATCTGGTCATCCCTCGCCGTGATCGGCTCCTCGTTCGCTGGCGGTATTCTCGCCTGGCGCGCGAACGACATCGGCGCCTTTGGCGCGTCGCTGACCGCGCTGCTCGGCGGCCTCAATGCCATCGTCGGGCGCCTCCGTTCGACGACGCCGATCGGCTGAGCGATGCGGCGGGTCTCGCCTGAAGGGTCGGTCCGGGGTATGGCTGTGGTCCATTCATCCGCGGTTCAGCGGAGCTGCGGCAGGGTGCCCGCCATGACGACCATGCTCATTCTGGCGGCGCTCGCCACCACGCTCGGCGGATCTCCCGCCCGCCCGGCCGCCGCCCAGCAGGGCGGCGAGGGCGGGCGGGCGTGCCTGTCGGCCGCTGAAACCCGCGAAAACGTCTCGTCCCACCATTTGCGCGAGCCGATGGCGCTCTTGCGGGAAGCCGCCGCGCAGACCCGTGCCGAGCCCCTTGGCGTGCGGCTCTGTCGCTGGAACGAGCAATTCGTGTATGAAATATCGCTGTTGCGGCGTGACGGGCGCGTCCTGCGCGTCTTTGTCGACGCGGCCTCGGGCGCACGCGTCAATGCGCGCAGCAAACAGGAGCGATAGCGGCCGTGCGACTGCTGGTCATCGAGGACGACAAGGATCTCAACCGCCAGCTCGTCGCGGCGCTGGAGCAGGCGGGCTATGCCGTCGACCGCGCCTTTGATGGCGAGGAGGGCTGGTTTCTCGGCGATACCGAGCCCTATGATGCGGTCGTGCTCGACATCGGTCTGCCCAAGAAGGACGGCCTGTCGGTGCTCGAGGACTGGCGCCGCAACGGCCGCATCATGCCCGTGCTGATCCTGACCGCCCGCGACCGCTGGAGCGACAAGGTCCAGGGTTTTGACGCCGGCGCCGACGATTACGTCGCAAAACCCTTCCACATGGAAGAGGTGCTGGCCCGCCTGCGCGCGCTGCTGCGCCGTGCCACCGGCCACGCCACCAATGAACTCACCTGCGGGCCGGTGCGGCTCGACACCAAATCCGGCCGCGTGGTCGTCGGCGGGGCACCGGTGAAGCTCACCTCGCACGAATATCGCCTGCTCGCCTATCTGATGCACCACATGGGGCGCGTCGTGTCGCGCGGGGAACTGGTCGAGCATATGTACGATCAGGATTTCGACCGGGATTCGAACACGATCGAAGTCTTTGTCGGACGCCTGCGCAAGAAGCTCGGTGTCGACGTCATCCAGACAGTGCGCGGGCTTGGCTATCTGCTCGATCCCGCAGCGAAGGAAGCTGAGCCGCGATGAAGCTGCGCGGTGCCACTCCGCGCTCGCTGGCGACGCGGCTTTTCCTGTCTGCCGCGCTCTGGAGCGTGGCGACGCTGCTGGTCGCCGGCCTCGTGCTCTCCGCCATGTACCGCCGCGCCGCCGAACAGAGTTTCGATGAACGCCTCGGCGTCTATCTGCGCGCCATCGTCGCCGATGTCGCGACGCCCGGCGAGGACACGCGCACCGAACCCGGACAACTCGGCGATCCGCAATTCGAGCTGTCCCTGTCGGGCTGGTACTGGCAGATCACGCCGCTCGACCAGCCCGTGGGCAAGATCAAGGGCTCGCGCTCGCTGTTCGCCTCGCGCCTTCCAGGGTTGGAGGACATGGGCGTTCCAGCGCAGATCGGCGGCTATCGGCGGGCCTATGCCGAGGGGCCGGACGGACGGATGCTGCGCATCGTCGAACGGGTGATCGAGACCGACGAGGAGGGCCGTTTCCTCGTGCAGGTTGCCGCCATCACCGAACAGCTGGAAGCCGACATCCACCGTTTCGAATGGGCGCTGGCGCTGACGTTCCTGCTGCTCGCGCTGGCGCTGGTCGGCTCGACGCTGCTGCAGGTGCGGTTTGGCCTGCGGCCGCTGCGCCGGCTGCAGGGCGAGGTCGCCGCCATCCGGCGCGGCGAGGGCGACCGGATCGACGGCGCCTTTCCGCCCGATCTGGCACCGCTCGCCAGCGAGTTGAACCTTCTCATCCTGTCCAACAAGGAAATCGTCGAGCGCGCCCGCACGCAGGTCGGCAATCTGGCGCATGCGTTGAAGACGCCGCTCTCGGTGATCGCCAACGAGGCTGGCGATGAACAGTCGAGCCTTGCGGACAAGATCCGCGAACAGGCGCAGGTGATGCGCGACCAGGTGAATCATTATCTCGACCGGGCGCGGGCCGCCGCCCGCTCCAATGTGGTCGGCTCGATCACGGAGGTGACGCCGGTGATCGAGGGACTGGTGCGCACGTTTCAGAAGATCTATCGCGACCGCGCGCTGGACTTCGACCTGCGGCTCGAAGGTGCCCCGCGCTTTCGTGGCGAGCAGCAGGATCTCGAGGAAATGCTTGGCAACCTGCTCGACAATGCCGGCAAATGGGCCCGTGCCAATGTCTGCGTGCAACTGGCCATCGATCCGGCGGCGGAAGCGGGCGGGCAGGATTTTCTGCATGTCACCATCGACGATGA
>CAIWVR010000164.1 GCA_903916165.1 uncultured Hyphomicrobiales bacterium
GCGTGCAAACACGGGATGATTTTTTGCCATCATATCAAGTTTCTCCTGTCTTCAAAAACCCAATTCATTGCCTTTTGTCATTCATCATTCTCTTGATGGTCCGAATACGACCGCGGGATTGAGTCTATTGAGCTCTCAATCGGATCGTAGTCTTCCTGTTTTTAATTGGTGGTCACGGCCATTTTAGCTCGCTCCAGAACCCGGTTAGGTGTCGCCGCGAGAGATTCAAAGGCTTTTGAAACTTCTTCTGCATTCATTGGCGAAATCAGAATATTCGCCATGCGAGCATCTGCCAGAAAGCTGGGGTCGATCATCGTCTCGTCGAAAGCTTTCCGCAAACTAGCGGCCACATCCGCCGAAATTCCCGGAGGTGCTGTGATAGGACGCGTGATTTCAGCCGCTAGAAAAACGAAATCGGCTGCCAGTTTGTCATCTTCTGATTCCAGAAGATCGTAAAGGTTAGGGGCATTATCAAAAGCCGGGTCGTTCTTCCGCCCGAATTGGATGATAATTTTTAGATCGCCTGATTTCACGTCCGGTCCGAAAGGACCAAGGACGGATGAAACAAACAGGCCGCAGGAAGCGTCAACTTCACCTCGCTGCATTGCAAGTTTTACATCATTGGTCCCGCCATAGCCGGTGATGACCTTGATTTTTGATCCGAGAGTGTTTTTTACAAAGAGCGCATGTTGCGCTGTGGTTGCACCAAAACCGGATGCCCCAAATTTGATCTCGCGATTTTTTGCATCAGAAATCGAGGTGATGCCGGAGTTTTTCCATGCTCCGCAGGATGCCGCATCCTTGTTTATATTACCCAGCCAAGTGAATTTGGACAGCTCGAATTTTGCGAGTGTATTTCCCAGTAGAGGCTCAAGCGCATTTGACGATGCGAACATAGCAATCGTCGTTCCGTCTTTTGGAGAGAGGTTATAAATTGTATTTGCTGCGTTCAGGCCACCGGCCGTCGGCATGTTCTGCACCGTTACCTGCGGTTTGCCAGGTAGGTGATTTCCATAGGAACGGGCAAAGACACGACTGTAAGTGTCATAGCCTCCACCCGGAGCGGACCCCACAATCAGATTTATCGTCTTACCTGTGTAATCTGCTGCGCGGGCATGAGGAAGAAGTGCCAAGCTCGAAAAAAGGGTCAAAATGACCTTCATACGATAAGCAGTGACCATTTTAGATCCCCCGAAATCTAGACAATCCAGCGAATTGGGCTCGTTCTACCTAACCTCGGCGTATTCTCTCAATTTGCATATTGGCGAGAAATGGAACGAGCGGATGAGCGCCCATGGCCACCATCGCGGGAACATTCATCCCCACCAGCGCTTTGTGTTGGTCTGGTGGAAGGCTAAAACTATCCGCAAACGCCCCGGCATCAGCAAACCAATCCTCACGCGCTTTTTGCTCATGCGCGATGGCATGGAGTGCAGAAATCAACTGAACAAGTTCGGGCTTCGTCGATGGATAATGCGGTGTCTTCTCGTCATGTGTCAGGTTGAACCATCCCAGCGACGCATAATTGTGATGCCAACTCGGATCGAACGAAACAATGCTGGGCTTTTGTTCCCCTAAAGCCCCCGCCGCACAAGCCCAACACCTTAATTCGATATTTCCGGTTTGATCCAGTTCCTCAGCATCAAAACCAATGAGGCTTTTCAATTTACCTTCAGCAAGTTTGTTCAGAACCGCCCGGTCCCAATCGAGCTCAGGATTGCCGTAACGGTCCGTCCCTGGAAAATGAGACATGCCACCGCTTGCGAGAATGACTGTTCGCAAGCCCATCAAGGTGACGGCCCGTGCCACAGCCTGCCCGAAAGCGTAGCAACGTTCCATGGAAGGTTGAGGCGGTAAATAGGCATTCACGTAAATAGGGAGGATCGGCGCTGTATGGTCGATATGGGTCAGGGGAATACCGATTGCATAATCGATTTTTGCCGTACTCGTAAAAGCAGGGTCAAATCCCTGCTTATAAAGTTCACGAACGAGCTGGAGGCCAACTTCACCTGGCACCTGCCAGTGGAAATCATGTCCGGCAAAATGGCCTTTTGCTTCCCCGCCGACGTGAATGGTGAACGGCGGAGCAGCATTATGGAAAAACTGTTCCGCATGATCATTTGAGAAAATGATCCACAGATCCGGCTTCAGAGCACGGAGCTCTGCCCCAATTTTTGTCGCAACATCAAGCACTGCTTGGATTACGTTCTTGTCTTCCGTGTCCGGCTTTGTAAAAAATTGTGGCGCATGTGGTAGCATAGCGCCGCCGACGACAGTGCTTTTCATCAGAAGTCCTCGTTTTTGTGACTTAACTGAGACAATTAGAACGGAACGGCTATCGGCTCGAAAGGCGCATCACTATTCACAAGATCGACGCGCTTATGCGCAATCCGAAAACTTGCGCCTTCGGCACGCAACCGATGGAATTGGCGTCCTGCGAAGATGCGTTGACGATCCTGTCGATATTCAACCATCATGAAACTTGATGTCACCACCATGTCTTTGCATCCACCTTCAGGTTGAGCAACAATCGTGATTCGGCCAATTTGATGGACCGTCCGCGAAGCTGGGTTCTGAATGTGGATTTTTGGATGTCCAAGCCGTCCAACACGCGTCTTCATCAGGTCCCGATCATCGTAAAACAACGAAGCTTGATTGAACGGGCTGTCTTGATCGGGAACAGCAGGAACCCAATAGGTCGCATCATCCGCAAATAGATCCATCCAGTCACGAAAGCGACGTTCATCGAGAATGGCCGCTTCCGTAAGAACAAAAGCTTCAACGTCTGCGGGGGCGAAGACCATCGGCCCGTCAGAAGAGCGGGCAAAAGAGTGCATATTGTTCATCAGGCGACCTCACGCATGTAATTCAGCCACGCCCGATATTGTCCTCGAACGACCATTTCATCGGTTGCTTTTGCCCGTGGGGCATTCAGGTCAGCATCAACATCTTCGCTTCCCATCCCGCGTGAAATATCAACCCATTCGGTGAGTTGGCTTGCGAGACCGCTTTGTGTTCGCGTGAATGCCTCAGCATCGTCACTTTGTACAAAGGAGGCCGCGGAATGTGTAACGTTGAGCAGTCGGATATTTCCGAAATTCATGGAGTCCGGCGCACCAAGAAGGCGGATAGGATAGACGGTCACCTCTGTGAGATCGACTGCAATCGGCTTGATGACGCGAACATGAATGTTCAATCCCATGATGGAGACGTTTGGATAGATCAAGGAATTGTGCATTCGCGGCTTCAGAATCTCGGTTGCGCGCTCTTCGCCAAGCTTAGCGGAGAGACTTGCAACATAAGCATCATAAGCCGGGCTCGTGCGCTTGCCTTCATCAAGCATTGTATTGCTGGTCCAGCCATGACCATTGCCCATGTCGTAGCTTCTGCGAACTTTCCAATCGTTAGCCGTGTTGTTTTTATCGACGACTTTAGCGCCTTCCTTATCGCCTTCACGGCGTGCGAATTGAACGCCTTCCTTGCTGACTGTGGAGGCATGCCCAAAAGGCACATGGTAGCTATCGAGAACGTTTTCGATTTGAAGCTTCCAGTTGCCGCGGAACATATAGCGGTGAACGCCGGCATCCAGAGCAAGCTTGCCTTCAGGTGCGCGATTGACGAGGTCGTCAATGTTGGCCTTCATTCCGCCAAGATGGTCTTCAAAGCTGATCCCGTTCGGGGACAGGCTCGCGAAAACAAATCCACGATAGGTTTCCATGCGTGGCGCTTGGGCCAGACTGTAGTTCTTATTTTCGAACCCCGCCGGGCAACCCTCGGGAACGGGGACGGCTAGAAGTGTTCCATCCGTGTCATAGGTCCATCCATGATAAAGGCAGGACATGTGACGTGCGTGTCCACAGACCTCATTGACGACCTTCGCACCCCGGTGGGTGCAGCGATTGAGAAGAACACGAATTGACTGATCGTTCTGACGGATCATGATCACTGGCTGGCGACCAAGATCCGTTGTGAAGTAATCACCCGGGTTCGGGATTTGGCTTTCGTGACCGACATAAAGCCAGGCACGTCCAAAAATGCGCTCCATTTCCAGTTCGAAGACGTTCGGATCAGTATAGACAAGCCGGCTTACGCGACCTGGCTCGATCAAGCTTTCTACACTTCGTGAGTGCCCCTGCAACATAGACGATACCCTCCACTTCAATTTTACGATAGGTCGAATCAGGATATGGGGTCAGGCTTTCCCTTGCTCGGGGCTGACATTAACGAAGTCTCCAAGCCTGATTGTGCCGTGACGATTCGAATGAGCTTGCCAAGCGCAGTGTAATGTTGGCGCACATTCGATGCAGCTTTTTTGCCGTCACGTTCGAGAAGAGCGGCCAGAAGTGCCCGATGATGCTGCAGGTGATCTTGAGCAACAAAAGTCTTGTTGGCGGGCCAACTGAGCGCCGTCAGGCGCGCCATATTTGCCTGTCGGAAAATGCCTGCCAGAAGAGTGTTTCCCGACGCCGTGAGGATCAAGCCATAGAACATATCGTGAGCGCGGCGCGCTGCGGCGCGATCCTGTTTGGCGGAGGCGCTTTCAATCTCGGAAAAAGCATCCTGGAGGCGCAGGCGATCCTGATCATTAAGTCTTTGCGCTGCCAAAGTCACGCAGCGCTGCATGGTCACGCTGCGGACCTCGTTTGCTACTTCCGCAGCCTCAAGCAGGCGATCCTCGTCTATGATGCCCCAGTTCGCTGTCGAGGAGGCGGCAACGACACAGCTTCGGCCAGGCGTTTTTTCAACCACGCCTAAACCATGGAGCATTCTGAGTGCTTCGCGAATTGAGTTGCGGCTCAGGCCGAGCATCGCGGAAAGACTGGTTTCCGGCGGCAGGTCATCGCCAGATCGCAGACCAGTTTTGTCAATCAGCCTGCAAATCTCTTCTGCGGCCAGCTGAATCACACTCGTACGGCGTACGGGTCGCGGGGAATCTACAGCGCTATCAGCCACTTCAAACTCAGAGGCGAGCTGAAGATGGTCCCTCCTATGAAACATTGAAGCAGGCGGTTTCAGTTTTTTGTCCAACAGGCTGACCCCAAGCTATTCGATATCCTATCGTTCCACATTCCAATTGTCTGACAATTAAACTTTAGTATGAGGCGGGGCATCGGGAGCCAGACGCTCCGGACGGCCGTCCACGCACAAGATCATTTTGATCGGGTTGGGACGTCTTCAAGATTTGAATCTTCAAATCGTCCCGGTGCTGAACTGGCGGGATTTATGGCCAAGACCAATTGAAGATCGGATCCATCCACGCCGGCAAGTTCAACGATTCACGAACAATATCTACCGACATCGACAGCAGGACCGCACCCGCAATCGACGTAATCGTCCCTGCAATCATGCCCGAGGCAAAACTCTCATATTTACGGTTGATCATATAGCTAAAGATCAAACGAAAAATGAGCGAAGAGCGATGTATTGGTGAAACGACAGATACTGGCGCAAAGGCTAAAGCGATAAAACGCAGCAATTGTGAAACGCCGACGAAAAATCCAGCTCCACAAAACCATCGTGCGGTTGTCCAGGAGATTTGCGAAACGTTTTTAATCTGGCCAAAGAGAACAATAATTAAAACCATGACGATTGTTGCAGCAACATAAGAGACAAGCCCTCCCGCGATACTCGCATGCCAATTCTTATTTTCGAGGGATATGCGGACGAATATAGGGCTGAAGCCATAGGCTACGGCCGCCAGAAGCGAGTAAATATAACCTTCGAGATATTTCGGCGTGAACGCCAGCTCTTCCTTGGCATGAGCTTTTGCGTTTTTATTTCCCGTCTCAGTGATCATAAGAGGCCCGGCCATAACCAGGATGATTCCAATAATTTTGATGATCGTGAGTTTCTCGTCCAACAACATCACTGCAAAAACCAGCGCGACCAATATCGATGATTCCACCAAAGGGCCGGAGAGATTGGTACCAATGGCCTGTACTGCGCGGTAATTGAAGTAACGGCCAACAACAAAATGTGCGATGCCGGCGGCAGAAAAAGCTGCATAATTACTCAGCGTAAAGTCATCGAGAGCAGGCAGCGCCCCGAGTGACAGGGCAACAAAAAACATGAGAGGAACGCCAAAGGGGACGGTAATGGCCATGGCTTGAATAACAGAACCCGAAAGAACGCCGCGCCGCATCAAAGTGTTGTTGAGCGCGAAAGTCGCCGCTGCGCAAAGCGCCAGAAATCCACCCAATTTTTTACTCTCCCCAGTCGTCGCTTTTGATGCCGTTATCTGTCCGGTAATGCGAGGGAGAAGCTTAGCCCGCAAGGGCTTGGCTTTGCAACACGTTGCAACGGACGCGAGTGGTTTGCCACATTGGCCCCCGCTTGCACGCAGGAACATATTGGCGACCATGGTTTGAACGATAAGCTTGACCTGGGCAGTCCCTTTCGCTGTGACGTCATCGGAGATCAGGATGCTTTCCTGATTGTTTCGTGGTGACGGCTATCAAACATGGTGTTTTCGGGCTGATAAATGATCCTCCCTGAAGTAGGGCTCTCAGACCCGGTCCGGGAAGTGGCCGGTCCCGCACATCGCAGGACCGCTGTCGCCTACATGCGCCTCGCCATGATCACAGGAACATGCCCAAACGCCGGACGAATCCCAACGCTGGCTCATGAATCCTGAATTAGCGGACGGGCCCTCAAGCCTTATGGGGATTGCAATTCACCGAGGCAAAAAACTCAAAATTGAAGTGATCATTTCGAAGCTTCGACAAATTGACGTACTGGCCATGCAAGTCCTGCGCGGTCCAGAGACCATCCGGTCGATGGATGTTAGCTGTCGAGTCCGTGAGAGGGGTAATGCACATGATCATCACCTTTCTCGGGAGGCATGATGCGCCAGGGGAGCAATATTATAAAGCATAGTTTGGGGGGTGCCGTTGGTTCGAGTCCAACTTGCGCAGGTCGTGAGAAGGGCGCGTGCGCTTGGCAAACATTTCAGCGCGTCGGCGGCGCGGCTGGCGCGCCACGCCTGTCGCCGTTGCGCCGCAGAAAGATGTTGGCCACCATTGCCTGCGCAATATGCTCCGCCATGCA
>CAIWVR010000165.1 GCA_903916165.1 uncultured Hyphomicrobiales bacterium
GCAGATGGCCTTCAAGCCAGTTCACGGTCTCGGCGTCGAGATGGTTGGTGGGCTCGTCGAGCAGCAGCATCTCGGGCTTTTCGAGCAGCAGCTTGCACAAAGCCACGCGGCGCAGCTCGCCGCCTGAAAGTTTCGAGACCTCCCAGTCGTCGGGTGGGCAGCCCAAAGCTTCCATCGCCTGATCGACCTGCGCGTCGAGATCCCAGAGGCCCTGCGCCTCAATCTCGTCCTGCAGCTTCGTCATCTCGTCGGCGGTCTCGTCCGAATAATTCATGGCGAGATCGTTGTAGCGGTCGAGAATGTCCTTCTTCGCCTTCACGCCGAGCATGATGTTGCCACGCACGTCAAGCGTTTCGTCGAGCCTGGGCTCCTGCGGCAGATAGCCGACGCGTGCGCCCTCTGCGACCCAGCCCTCGCCGGTGAATTCCGTATCCATGCCCGCCATAATGCGCAGCAGCGTCGACTTGCCCGAGCCGTTGACGCCGAGCACGCCGATCTTGGCGTCCGGGTAGAAGGACAGGTGAACGTTATCGAGAACTTTCTTGCCGCCCGGCCACGTCTTGGTCAGGCCCTGCATGTGATAAACGAACTGGCGCGCCATGATATCCCGCATTGAAGAGGAGAAAGGGAAATTCTGGCCCGCTTGTAGCCCTTGGTGCCAATGGAATCCAGCATTCTAGAAGCGGCGCCAGACGGCCAGGATCGTTCCCCGCTCGCGCCTCGTGAGATGGCCGCCGCGCGTGAAGAAGGATCCCAGCTGAAGCGACCAGCTGTCGTTCAACTTGTAGACGCTGCTCGTCTGCACCTTGTCCTGTCGTGCGGCGTGGCGCAGGCCGGAAACCGGGTAAAAAGTGATGAAATTCTGGATCAGCACCATGCGGGTGGAAGATTGCCACCAGCCGAGCGTCATCTCGTGCCGCACCTCGTCGCGTCCGGCCTCGTGCCGCTTCACCCAGGTCAGCGATGAATCCGCGAAGCCGTTCTTGCCATTGACGATGGCGGGAAACCCATAGCCCAGCCGAAGCTCCGTGCGCGGCCGATTTTCGAGCGGCAGGACGGGATCGCTGCGGGCGGCGACGCGCGTCGTGGCCTGAAAGCTGACGGCGTCGCCCTGATGGTCGAAGAGACGCCAGCGGGCACCCAGTTCCATCGAGCCCAGGCCATGCCCGGCGATCGACCCGAAGGCATTCTCAGCCGCGACGTCGCGCACGACCGGGTTGGCGATCAAGGTCACATTGCGCGTCAGGCCGTATTCCGTCCACAGGCCGGTCTCGATCTTGCGATAGGGCGTGTCCCGCACAAGGGCGCCACGCCCATCATAGGACAGGCGACTGCTCATGATGGTCATCGACTTGATGGCCTGCCACGACCCGGGCTCGAGCAAAAATGAACCGCTGCTGGCCGGCCCTGAAACAATGGGCGTCGCAACCAGCAGGATAAGAACAAAATAAGAAACTCTTTGCGCAACAAACATTTAATTTCAGGAAATGAACATAAGGGAAACAAAAACCATTTTGGGTCAAAACCGCGGTCTTTGGCAAGGCCCATGCCCTGAGCCTGCGCCGAATTGACCACCCCGCCCCGCGTTGCCAAGCAGGCTGGCTTCGGTCATCTTCGCCGACATATTCGCGGAGCCACATCTCTCCGCCCGGGACCCGCTGATGACCTATCTCGATTTCAACGCCCTCGACCGCATGCCGCTGGAACGCGAACCTTACGACTATCTGATCGTCGAAAATTTCATCCTGCCGAAGCAGTTCGGCGACGTGTCGCGCGATTTCCCGAACGTGCCTGGCCCCGGATCGCACCCGCCTGCCGAACTGAACATCGACGGACATTTTGCCGGCCTGATGGACGAATTGCAGGGCCCCGCGTTCAAGGAAGCCATCGAGCGCAAGTTCGACATCGACCTCGCCGGCCGCCCGACCATGTATACGGTGCGCGGCTTCGTGCGGGCGCGCGATGGCGAGATCCACACCGATTCGAAGACCAAGCTGATCACCGTCCTGCTCTACATGAACGAGGGCTGGGAATCGGACGGCGGCCGCCTGCGCGTCCTGCGCTCGGGCACCGACCTCGAAGATTCAGTGGCCGAAGTGCCGCCCTATGGCGGCACGCTGCTGGCGTTCAAGCGTTCGGACAAAAGTTGGCACGGCCACAAGCCGCATGAAGGTCCGCGCCGCGCCATCCAGCTCAATTGGGTGACAAGTCAGGACGTTGTCGACCGCGAGCAGAACCGGCACCGCTTCTCGACGCGCGTGAAGAAAATTGCGGGCGCGCTGTTTGGCAAGGCTGGGTAATTCGCCTCGTCATTGCGAGGACGAAAGCTGGACAAGGCTTGACCGATAGCGCAAATCTCCGGGCGGCTCACCCAAGAACGCCCGGAGGAAAACTTGACCCATTCTGCCAGCGACAACATGCTGCGCGCCCAGGTGGCGGCCTGCACCCTGCTGCTGAACAACCTGAAGATCATGGGCTACAGCGGCCATGTCTCCGCCCGCCTGCCCGGCCGCGACGCCTATCTCATTCAGGGGTTCGACCAGCCGCGTTCGGGGCTTCGCCCGGAACATCTGCTGATCTGCGATTATGACGGCAAGATGCTGTCAGGCCCCCCCGGCCAGCGTCCGCCGGCAGAAGTCTTCCTGCATGGTGAAGTCCTGCGCGCCCGCCCCGACATTAATTCCGTCGCGCATTTCCATCACGACATCACCAATGTCTTCACGCTCGTCGACGGCATCGACCTGCTGCCCTTGAAGAACCATGCCATCCGCTGGGTGTCCGGCATCCCGGTGCATGATGACCCGTCGCATGTCGCCAGCTCCGAACTCGGCCGCGCGGTTGCCGACACGCTGGGTTCGCATCATGCGATGCAGATCCGCGCGCACGGCCAGATCGTGACGGCGGAATCAGTGCCCGCCTGCCTCGTCGACGCCGTGCATTTTGTCGAGAATGGCGAGGCCATGTATCACGCCGCCGCCATTGGCAAGGTGCGCCCCTTGTCCGACAAGGACATTTCAGCCTTCCAGCGCGACTTCAAGCGCGTGCCGCACATCAAGAAGCTCTGGAAATATTACACTGAAGGCGGAAAATCGTCCGGCCTGCTGCCGGAAGATTGGGAACTGGGCGGAGAATAATCCAGCCACGGTCGCTTGTGACACCTCTCCCGCGCATTGCTGTGCGGGAGAAGCCATGCATATCCGAACTCAGGCTGGCTGGTGTTGAAGACTGATTTTGGGCGCGCTGTGTCAGGCGGCAGCTTTGTGATCGCCTCTCTGGGGCGACGCGCCCGGGCGTTTGCCAGAGCTGATCGGGCCAGCGGGAGACCAGGACAGCGCCCGCCACATTGAACCGGCCCGCCTTGTCCCTTAAGAGAAGGCCACGCTCCAGACCCGCACCTCCGAGGCCCCATGAACGTCCTTCTCATCGGCTCCGGCGGCCGTGAACATGCGCTGGCGCTGGCGCTCTCGCAGAGCCCGCTGGTGGACACTTTGTTCGTCGCGCCCGGAAATCCCGGCATCGGCGCCATTGCGCAGAACGTCGCGCTGGACGTCGCCAACCATGCCGCCGTCATCGATTTTTGCCGGCTGATGAAGGTCGAATTTGTCATTGTCGGCCCCGAGGCGCCGCTGGTCGCCGGGCTGGTCGACGATCTGGCCGCCGCCGGCATTCCCGCTTTCGGTCCCTCGAAGGCAGCCGCCCGGCTTGAGGGCTCGAAGGGTTTCACCAAGGACCTCGCCCGCGACTTCGGCATCCCGACCGCCGCCTATGGCCGGTTTTCGGACAAGGCCGCCGCGCTCGCCTATCTCGACGCCCATCCCGCACCCATCGTGGTGAAGGCGGACGGGCTGGCCGCCGGCAAGGGCGTGATCGTCGCCATGAGCGATGCGGAGGCGCGTGCGGCGGTGGAGCAGATCTTCTCCGGTGCCTTCGGCGCGGCGGGCGCGGA
>CAIWVR010000166.1 GCA_903916165.1 uncultured Hyphomicrobiales bacterium
CCGCGCAGATAAAGCGAGGTCGCGCCGCCCGGTCCACCATTCTCGGTGACCACGACACCGGGCTGCGCGTCGAGAATGTCGCGCAATGATTTGGCACCCTCGCGCTCGATATCGTCCTGCGTGATGAGTGTCACGGCAGAGCCGACCTGCTGGATCGACTGGGGCTGCTTATTGGGCGTGATGACGAGATCGGCGTTTTGATCCTGCGCCAGGGAATTCTGCAAAACAGGCAGGAATAGACAGAACGCGCAGGCCAGCAGGCCAGCGCGCCTCAGGGAATGCGCCATACGATCCTCCAACCGGCCCACCGCCGGTTTTTCGGGTTGCTCTGAGGATCGGGCCGGTATCCTGGCTTTCACGGCATGACATTCTGGCCTTCCCGGCATGACGCCAGTGACCAAAATCGACCGTTCACAGTTGCGGGGGCAGCGCGGCTTGAACCGACTTCCCGTTTAACCCCGGCTTCATCCGAGGCACCTGATCCACAAGGACCATATCGCGCGCCCGATGAGGGCGGAAGCTATAAAAGAAAAGGGGGTGTTCTTTTCACCATGTGAAAAGCAGAGCGCGCGACGAAGCAACGAGCCCTGAAAAGCAGGCATCTTGACGAGCGATCAAAAGCACCGGCCCCATCATGGTCGGGGCTTGCGCACCGCAGCGAAGGCTGGTCAGATCACTGCCAAGCGACGGGAGATCGCAAGGGAGAGAATCATGTTTGTTGCCAAGTGTTTCAGTGTGCGCGGCCTGGGGTCGTATCTGTTCGCGCTGGCCCTGTCCGGTGTCGTACAAGCGGCGGCAATGGGCGGAGTGCGGGCGCAGACCGTTGAGGATTTCTACAAGTCCAGGACGCTCAACATCGTCGTGGGCGTCAGCGCGGGCGGTGGTTATGACCTGATCGCACGTCTGCTCTCGCGCCACATTGGCAGGCACGTCCCCGGAAATCCCAACGTCGTCGTACAGAACATGCCCGGCTCCGGCAGCGTCGTCGCTGCCGGCTATCTCTATTCCATCGCGCCGAAAGACGGATCGGTGATCGGCACGCTGGCGCGCATCGCCTTGATCGAACCGCTCTTTACGTCGCAGAAGTTCGATTCGACGAAATTCATTTCCATCGGCAGCGTATCGAAGGACATCAGCACCTGCATCTCGTGGAAGACGTCGAAGGTGAAGACCTGGGACGACCTCCTGACGCGGGACTTCATCGCCTCCGGACAGGGCACCGGTGCCGACCCTGATGCTTTCGCGAATATGATCCGCCATCTCTTCGGCGCACCCATCCGCCTCGTTACCGGCTATCCCGGCACCAATGAACAGGCGCTGTCGATGGAGCGCGGCGAAACGGAAGGCTATTGTGGCGTGTCCTATTCCACGCTGAAGACGCGCTACACAAAATGGCTCTCGGAAGGCTCGATCAACATCCTCGTCCAGAACGCGATCGAAAAGCATCCCGATCTGCCCCACGTGCCCCTCATCACCGACAAGGCGAAGGATGCCGAGCAGGCCCAGATCATCCGCCTGATTGTCGCGACACAGAATATGGCGCGGCCCTTCCTGGCACCGCCCGGCATTCCAGCCGACCGCGCAGCGGCATTGCGCAAGGCCTTCGATGCAACGATGAGCGACAGTGAGTTCCGGGCTGAAGCCGACAAGATGATGGTCGAGATTTCACCCATGACCGGGGCGGAGGTGAACACGATGCTGACGGAACTCTACGCAACGCCGAAAGCCGCTGTCGAAAAGGCCGCCAAGGCCATGGCACCCTGACGCACGAGCCCGCACGTTCCGCCCCGGCAACTCGAATCTTCTGCCGGGGCGGGCAGAAAAGAAAAATCCACCTCTCCAAAATGCCCCTGCGCGGCGGGCGCAGTGTCTAGACTGACCCCTGCACTGCGATTGAGCGAAGCGGGAGGTTGGCATGAACAGGGCGGTTTCAAAAAAAATATTGTGGCATTTTGCCTTCGCTGCCGGTCTGACGCTCGCAGCCCTTTTCGCTGGGGCCGCGCGGGCACAGACCAACACGCGGCTCTCCGTCTCCTGCGATCTGATCGGTGACCTACCGTGAGATCACCAAAGCCTTCAAGGACAGCCACGCCAAGGCGACGGGCCGCAGGCCATCTTGGTCCAGACATCGCATGGCGGCTCGGGCTCCTAGGCGCGCGTCGTGATCGACGGACCCGACGCGATCGCCGCGCGTCGGCAACTCGTCAAGCTTGACTGGCCTAAAGGCTCTCCAATACTGCAATGCCCTTCATCACGACAATCGTCTTCCTTGAGTGCGCGGGCAATCCGAAGGGCATCAAGCATTGGGATGATGTCGTAACGCCCAACCCCAAGGCATCAGACGTCGCGGGCGGTTCCATTATGCCCATTGCGGAAACCGGCGTCCGTGACGTGCTGATGACCCGGAAGAACGACACCGCATCGGAGGACCCTGAATTTGGCACGGGCAAGTTCGAATTCGTGTCTGGTTCAGAGGGTCTCTTGCTGGATGTCTGTCCTTTATGTCTGCAAGCAAGACGAGGACGTTCGCTAAAAGCTTGGGCGTATCGACAAGGATGTGGCGCTTTCGTCCCGTGGCCACCTTGCATGCATCATAACTCCGCGGATCATGCCCGGAGCTCCATTTTGAGCGGCCCTCGCGCGCTGGCTGTCGATGATCGGGCGCGTGTAGAGAGGCTAACTTGCCAGGCTGTTCCCGGGCGACACTATAAATCTTCCTGATTTGAGCTCAGTGCCCCACCGGGATCCAGCACGATCACGTCACCCTGCGCCGCTCTCCTGAGAGCCAGTTTCTTCGCGGCGTGATCCACGGGCAGCCCGCCGCGAGGACAAAAGAGGATCGCATTGAGCATGGCGCGGCCATCGATCACATACCACTTGCACCCTCCGTGACGCGCAGGCGGGATGCAGGGTGCCACAAGATGCCATTTCCGGCAGTCAGGTCGCCGGGATGACGCATGGCTTTACGAGAGGCAGCCCCGCGATGCGCGGCTATCGACATGATCGGCACCCCTGATGACACAAAGGCCTGTCAAAGAAACCCAACCAATGCGTGGGCCCTTGGCCCTTTCCGGACCGGGGCAGAACGAAATCAAAAAAACCTGCCACTGTGTTTATCAAAAAACAATGGCAGGTCATTAAATCTTCGAGACATAGGATCTAAAAGCGTAACCAAGTGCCGCCTTTCAGAAGCACCTGGTCTTTGTTATTCTTTTGGCAGCTCGCCTTTATAATCCTTATCGTAATAGGCCGCTTGCATATGGCTTTCACCACCATTGGCTTTGATCGACCGATCATATTCCTGTTTCACAAAGGGGTCTTCCATCCAATATGGAATGGCAGTTCCTCCTTCTGGGATATCCATCCCAGTATAATCAGTGTGCTTTTCACCTGGAGGGCCCGGCTCACGCGCCGGATTATTCGGCCCAAACCACGCACTGATTCGAAGCGGTCCCTTACTCACGCCAAAATGCTGGTGGTTCCAGCGCGCGCCACCGGGCGCGGCTGACACCATCCCGCTGTATTCATAATCGACACGTTGAACGAGATCGCCCTTACCGGCTTCCCATGGCTTGATGCTGGCACTTTCTGGCCAGGTGATCGTGTACCCTTGACCCTGCAAGCACAGAATAACCGCCGCGGAAGAATGAGCGTGGGCCTTCGAATAATGACCCGTGCGGTGTTCAGCGAGCCACAGATAGAACGTATTCGCCGTCATATAAGGCTCAAGACGTTTTGAGCCCGGCGAGCGACGGTTGTCCAGAGGCAGGTCACAATTCAGAACGTCTGGCAGGAAGTTCGATCTGCGCATAGCAAGACCGCGCACCGGATCCGGCTCAATATCTTCCTTATATTTATAATAATCATCGGCCGTCGAAAAACGATCGGTGAAGGCAAAGTTGTTTTCGAAAATCGCTCCTTTATTCCCGATCAAATTCATAATATTGGGTGCGGTCGTGCCGGCGATCAGCAGTCCCGGTGTGGATGTAGCATTTACGACGCGATGCATCGCATTCATGGGAATGGCAAACATCGAGCCCTTCTGATACTCGAATATGTGCTTTTTAGAATCTCCCTCCATCCACACTTCAACCGAACCACGGCCTTCGACGACATAATAAATTTTCTCAAACATATGTTTTTCGGCATTGAGTGCGCCACGACCGGGCACTTCAATGACATAGCAACCCCACTTGCCTTCGGTTCCATAAAGCTGGATATAGCTGCCGCGGCCACCCAGACGCTTCCAGTCACCCAGCGGCAAATCATGCACGCGGCGGAAGCCCAGTCCACGAAAGATCGGAACGCCTTCTTCTTCCATGAAGATGTCATAAGGCGTCTTTGGACGACCGAATGTTTTTTTGCCAGCACGGCCTCCAGCTGTTGGCTCATGCCAGTGTGTTGAAGTCATAGCATCATGCATTGATGTACCTCCTTTATTATGGTTTCACCGACCACGTGCATTGTGCGTGAGCTGGAACACAGAAACCTTACGGCATTTGCTCAAGTCTCAATTTAGTCTCTGCTATTATCGGTCTGCTATTAGATAAAAGCAAGCTCAGAATCTGCCTTTTTCTACCCTGCGCAGCAGATACGGCCTTGCCCCACACTCAATCTTCTAGTACTTTCTTCGCGAGTGCGGCAACGCTATCAGAGGCGTCATTGATGGCCTTGACGATGGCAAGTGATTCGGCCGCGTTCAGGGGCGATACATCCATCCGACCGGCAGCAGCATCCCGAAGAAATTCGGGGTCAGCCATTGTCTGATCAAATGCTGTTCGGATTAAAGCCAGCCGATCGTTTGGAACACCAAGAGGCATGACGAATGGGCGCCCTAATTGCGCAGCAGATGTCAGAAGTTTGATCACTTCAGCGTCACCCTTGCTCGGCGCTATATCCACCGCATATGGGACGTCTTGTGGTAAATCAGGCACATTCACCGGTGTGAATTTCATCATCGTGTAGAATTTGTGACCATTGATCCATTCGACTGGTGTGCTGCTCCAGGGGTTGCATTGCCCATCGAGTTCTCCGCGCTCAACGGCCAGGCGCTGTTCAGCACTGCCCGGATAGCCCGCGACTTGGTTAATGGGCAGTTTGAAAACATTCTTGAGAATTTTGGTGTTGACATGCGAGGATGACCCGGCAGCCGTTAATCCAAAATGTAGCCCCTTATGTGCTTTCGCCTGCTCCATCGAACTGACGCCTATTGCATTCCATATCAAGCAAACAGCGAGATCCTGGCTAATGCTTCCAATCCAATTATATTTTGTAAAATCTAATTTAACGGAACTCGTGCCAAGTCTGGCGTCGGTAATATGCCCAAAATTAAAGGTTAAGATATAGGTTCCATCTTTTGGAGCTGACTGATTGACATACTGGATTGAACTTATTCCTGCTGCACCAGGCATATTTGATACAACAATATTTGGCTTATTTGATATATAACGCCCAATATGTCGGGAAAGCAGGCGGGCATTCATGTCATAACCACCACCCGGCGTGTAACCGACAACAATGGTGACCGTCTTGCCCTTGTAGAAATCTTGAGACCGGTCAGCTTGCGGTGTTTCGATCGCGCCCGCCACATTTGTTTGAAAACCAAACAATGCGCTGAACAATCCAATCTGAAAACCTATGCGTGCAAACACGGGATGATTTTTTGCCATCATATCAAGTTTCTCCTGTCTTCAAAAACTCAATTCATTGCCTTTTGTCATTCATCATTCTCTTGATGGTCTGAATACGACCGCGGGATTGAGTCTATTGGGCTCTCAATCGGATCGTAGTCTTCCTGTTTTTAATTGGTGGTCACGGCCATTTTAGCTCTCTCGAGAACCCGGTTAGGTGTCGCTGCGAGAGATTCAAAGGCTTTTGAAACTTCTTCTGCATTCATTGGCGAAATCAGAATATTCGCCATGCGAGCATCTGCCAGAAAGCTGGGGTCGATCATC
>CAIWVR010000167.1 GCA_903916165.1 uncultured Hyphomicrobiales bacterium
CTGCGCCGCTTCCTGTGCGGGCTCGCCCAGGCGGCCGTGCTGCCGTTCATCATCGCGCTGATGACGGCGCAATGGCTGGGCGTGTTCATCTCCTACATGCTGCTGACCAGCCCCGATGCGAGCATCGTCTCGGAAATCATCTCGCTGTTTGGTGTCTATGTCTGCATCAACATCTTCACCATCGCACTTGCCATCGGCGGCAAGTGGCTGCTCATCGGGCGCACGACGCCCGGGCGTTATCCGCTCTGGGGCGTGTATTATTTCCGCTGGTGGCTGGCGCAGCGCCTGATCGGCCTGACGCATCTGAAGTGGTTCCAGGCCTCGCCGCTCATGCGTGTCTATCTGCGCGCCATCGGTGCCAAGGTTGGCGATGACGCCATCATCAGCGATTTCGATTCCGGGGCCATTGATCTCATTACCTTCGGCGATGCCTGCTGTGTCGGTGGCAAGGTCGAGATCACCAATGCCCGCGTCGTCGGCAATGAATTGATCATCGAACCGGTGGTGATCGGCCGCGATGCCTATGTTGGCTCGTCCTGCGTCATCGAGGGCGGCGTCGTGCTGGGCGAGGGCGCGGAGCTGAAAGACCTGACCGCCATTGCGGCTGGCACGATCATTCCCGATTTCGAGGTCTGGGACGGTTCGCCCGGCCGCAAGGTCGGCGTCAACGATCCCGCCGATCTCGAGGACTTCCCGACCACGACGCCGATGCGCCGCGCGGTCCAGACCTTCTGCTACACGCTTGCCATGCTGGCGATTCCGCCGATCGGCATGCTGCCGATCTTCCCGGCTTTCTGGGTGTTCAACCAGCTGGACGAATGGATCGGCATCGCCACGCTCGACCGTACGCTCTATATGGCGTCGATTCCGCTTCTCGCCTGGCCGACCGCCTTCGCCATGGTGCTGATCACGGTGGCCTTCATCATCTGCGTGCGCTGGATCGTGCTGCCGCGTGTGAAAGAGGGACGCTATTCGGTCCACTCCTGGTTCTACTTCCGCATGTGGGTGGTGGCGCTGGCCACCGAAATCACGCTGGAAACGCTGACGTCGCTGTTCGCCACGATCTACATGCGGGCATGGTATCGCCTGATGGGTGCCAAGATCGGCAAGGGCGCGGAGATCTCGACCAATCTCGCGGGCCGCTTCGATCTCGTCGACATTGGCGAGAAGAATTTCATCGCCGACGAAGTCATGCTGGGCGATGAGGATATCCGTCGCGGCTGGATGATCCTGCGCAAGGTGCAGACGGGGGGCCATGTGTTCGTCGGCAATGACGCCGTCGTGCCGCCCGGCTCCATCATTCCGCGCGGCGCGCTGATCGGCATCAAGTCAAAGCCGCCGGAAAACCATCTGATGAGCGAGAACGACACCTGGTTCGGTTCGCCGCCGATCAAGCTGCCGGTCCGCCAGAAATTCGATGCGCTCGCCGAAAACTGGACCTATGAGCCGCCGTTCTGGAAGAAGCTGGCGCGTGCCGCCTTCGAGGCCGTGCATGTGTCGCTGTCGACCATGCTGTTCATCACCTTCGGCACCTGGGCGGTCGAATATTTCGGCGCCGACCTGCTGGCCGGGGAATGGAGCTCGCTGTCGATCAATTTCGTCTTCGCCTCGCTGCTGATCTCGGTCGCGGTGACGCTGGTGGTCGTCGTCTTCAAATGGGTGACGATGGGACGATACGAGCCGATGGTGCAGCCGATGTGGTCGTGGTGGGCGATGCGCACCGAAGCCGTCGCGGTTCTGTATTGGGGCCTGGCGGGCAAGGTGCTCATCGAGCATCTGCGCGGCACGCCCTTCCTGCCCTGGGTGCTGCGCCTGTTTGGCTCGCATATCGGCCGGGGCGTCTACATGAACATGACCGACATCACGGAATTCGACTGCGTGACAGTCGGCAATTTCGTCGCGCTCAATGGCAATTGCGCGCTGCAGACGCATCTCTATGAAGACCGCGTGATGAAGGTCGGCCGCATCCATGTCGGCGACGGCGTGACCGTCGGCGCCAGCGCGACGGTGCTCTACGATACGCAGATCGGCGAATTTGCGCGGCTTGGCCCGCTGACCATCGTCATGAAGGGCGAGCACATCCCGCCCCACACCGAATGGTGCGGCTCGCCTGCGCAGCCGGCGGTGGCGCGCGAGGTGCGGGCGGCGGGGTAGGGGTCTCGTCAGTCCGGTGAGGCGTCGTCGCGATGTCCCTCGACGATCTTGAGGACTTCGAAATTTTCGCCGGAATAGCGGAAGAAGATCAGATAGCCTCGAAACGGGAAGCTGCGAATGGCAGGGCCGACGTCAGGACGCGGGCGTCCCAATTCGCCGGGAAGCGACGCAAGACGATGGCATTGGTTTCGCAGCAGCATCATGAATTGCTGCGCGACGGCCCGACTGCCGCTCTGGTCGGCAATATAGGAGCGGATAACGAGAAGGTCGGCGCGAACCGAGCCGAGAAATTTTGCGCGCCTCAATCGCCGATGCCTCGGGCGCGCAATTCGATGTCTTGCGCTGCAAAGGCTTCATCCAGCTCCTCGTCGGTGACTTCACCTCCTTGCGCGATCGCCGCTTCAATATCGGCCCGCAGCGCCTGAAGCCTGGCCTCCCGTGCTTCCACGAGTCTGAGACCCTCGCGCACGACCTCGCTGGCCGAGCCGTAGCGGCCCTCCTGAACGATCTTTTCGACGAAGCCTTCCCAACGCTGGCCAAGGGACACGTTCATGGACGAACCTCCTGTTTCGGTCATGATAACAAAAAATGCACGGATCTGCCTATATGCTTCCACGTTGCCGGGACATTGCCAAGGAGCGTCCCGCCATTGCCAAGCGCCGTCCCCGCTCCTAAAAAGCCCTTATGTCGCACAACACTTTCGGCCACCTTTTCCGCGTCACCACCTATGGCGAGAGCCATGGGCCAGCGATTGGCTGCGTCGTCGATGGCGTGCCGCCGCGCATTCCGCTGACGCCCGAGGACATGCAGGTCTGGCTGGACAAGCGCCGTCCCGGCCAGTCGCGCTTCACCACGCAGCGGCAGGAGCCCGACCAGGTGAAGATCCTGTCGGGCGTGATGGACGATGGCACGGGCCAGATCCTCACCACGGGTGCCGCCATCGGCCTGCAGATCGACAATGTCGACCAGCGCTCCAAGGATTATGGCGAGATCGCCAAGGCCTACCGGCCGGGCCACGCCGACTACACCTATGACGCCAAATATGGCATCCGCGACTATCGCGGCGGCGGACGCTCGTCCGCGCGCGAGACGGCGATGCGCGTGGCGGCTGGCGGCATCGCCCGAAAACTGCTGCCGGGCGTGACGATCCGCGGCGCGCTCGTGCAGATGGGCCCGCACAAGATCGACCGCTCCCGCTTCGACTGGACAGAGGTGAACAACAACCCCTTCTTCTGCCCGGACGCCAAGGCCGCGCAGGACTGGGAAGGCTATCTCGACGGCGTGCGCAAGGCGGGCTCGTCCTGCGGCGCGATCATCGAACTCGTGGCCGAGGGCGTGCCCGCCGGCTGGGGCGCGCCGATCTACGGCAAGCTCGATGCGGAACTGGCCTCCGCCCTGATGTCGATCAACGCCGTGAAGGCGGTCGAGATCGGCGACGGCATGGAATCGGCGGCGCTGAGCGGCGAAGACAATGCGGATGAAATGCGCATGGGCGCGGA
>CAIWVR010000168.1 GCA_903916165.1 uncultured Hyphomicrobiales bacterium
ACCTATCTGAGGCTGGCGGTGGACGGCGATGGCGATGGTCGCCGCGATCTTGTCGATTCCATTCCCGACGCCTTGTTTTCGACCGCCAATTTCCTGCGCAATTCCGGGTGGCAGCCCGGCGCAACCTGGGGCTATGAGGTGCGCCTGCCGGCTGGCTATGATGGCCCGTCCGGGCGCACCAACCGCCATCCACTGTCGCGCTGGGTCAAGCTCGGCGTGAAGCGGATCGATGGCGATGCGCTGCAGGGCTCCGGACCCGCCGCACTGATCCTGCCGGCGGGTGCCGCGGGGCCAGCCTTCCTCGTCTTCAAGAATTACGATGCGGCCTTTTCCTACAATGGCGCAACGGCCTATGCGCTCGCCATTTCGCTCCTGTCTGACCGGCTCAATGGTCATGGCGGCGTGCTGGAGACGCCCTGGCCGACCGATGACGGTGGCCTGTCGCGCGCTGAAAAGCGCGAGGTGCAACGTCTGCTGATCAAACGCGGATATGACGTGGGCGAGCCCGATGGTGCCATCGGCGCCAAGACACGCGCTGCCATCGCTGATATCCAGCGAAAGATCGGCATGCCCGCGGACGGGCGCCCCGGCCAGAGGGTGCTGGGCGCGTTGCGCGGCGGATGAGGCGGTTTCACCCTGATGTGACTCGCGCGGGTGTGGTCTTGTCCTGTACGCTTGACGCATCATCCAGAACAGGCGGGACAGCGATGCCGACAGGCGCGACAGCATGGAAGGGCCTTGTGGCCCTGACCGCAATGCTCCTTGCCGCGCCCGTGCCCGCGGCCGAGCGCCCTGTCGTCATCGAATTGTTCACCAGCCAGGGATGCTCCTCCTGCCCGCCGGCGGATGCGCTGATCCGGGACATTGTGCGTGAGCGGCGCGATGTGGTCGCACTCTCCTTTCCGGTCGATATCTGGGATTACATCGGCTGGAAAGACACGCTGGCGAAGCCCGAATTCACGGCGCGGCAGAAACATTATGCCCAGAGCCGGGGTGATCATCAGGTCTACACCCCCCAGATTGTTGTCGATGGCACCGCGCATGGTGTGGGTTCCGACAAGCAGCAGCTCGCCGCACTGGTTGAGAGCACGGCTGGCGCGCGGCGCGATCTTGGCGCGTCGATGAAAATCAGTGAAGCCGATGGCATGGTCATTGTCGATCTCGGGGCGGCCAGCGGCGATATCGGCCAGGGTGCCGGCGTCTGGCTGCTGCGTGTGTCGCGCAGCAAGAGCGTCGCGATCGGGCGCGGCGAGAACGGTGGCCGCCAGCTCACCTACACCAATATCGTGCGCTCGATCGTGCGCATGGGGCAATGGATGGGCATGTCATCGCGTTTCGAAATGCCCATACCTGAGGTGCGGACCGATGACGCCGACGGTTATGTCGTGATCGTTCAGAGGGCCTGGGGCGACGTGATCGGTCCGATCCTGGCGGCCGGCAAGAGCGAAGGCCTCTGATCAAACGAGATAGATCCGGTCGGGCAGGTGGTTGGTTTCGTCGCCCGGCGGATAATGGAGCGCCAGAACGTCGGCGCAAAGCGCGATGGCCGCGATAAAGCCCTGCGCCACACGGCCTTCTGCGATCTCCGCCACAAGCGCATCGACAGCTTTCTGCCATTCGCCTTGCTCAACCCTGGAATCAAGTCCCTCGTCCGCGATGATGCGGGCGTAATGCTCGGTGAGGGAGACATAGATCAGAATGCTGTTGCGCGCCGCCGTACGGCCGAGGCCGCGCGTGTGGAACTGCTCGACCGCCGCCCGATGCGCCCGCGCCCGCTGCACGGCGCGCGGCACCAGCAACATGCGGATGCGGTCGATCGAGAAGACGAGGAGCAGACCCGCGAAGATCGCGCATTGCAGGAGGAAAATGCGCTGGGCTGACAGATGCGTCAGCGCCATCATCGGCCAGGGCGTGGCCAGCGCGAACAGCGCGCTCCACAAGGCCGGCATGTGGCCATATTCGCCGGAGCGGTGCGCCAGAACGCAAACGATCTCGCCGCTGGTGCGCGTCTCTGCGCAGCGGATCGCTGCGGCAATGCGGGCATGATCTGCGGGTGTGAATTGCATCACCATCCTCCTGACGCTCCGCCGCCACCCGATGAGCCGCCACCGCCCGAGAAACCACCGCCACTGCCCCATCCGGAGCCCGAGCCCCACGAGCCCGGCCCCGGCATGAAAATCGCGTCGGTGCCGCGACGGCCACGCAAGCGCCTGCCCTCCCCGCGCGCATGGCGGATCATGGTCCAGATCACGAACATGAAGAGAGCGAGCATCATGAATGGCATGATCTGGTCGAGCAGCGCGGGTTCCTCGGCACGCAGGCTCGGGCGTGTCTGCCATTCCGCGGCGTCCGTCGTCAGCACGGCGATGATGTCGTCGACGCCGCGCGTGATCCCGCCGGCGAAATCATGGGTCTTGAAGCGCGGTGCTATGGCGTTGACGATGATGATCTTGGACAGGACGTCGGTCAGCGTGCCTTCCAGCCCGTAGCCGACCTCGATGCGCACCCGTTTCTCATTGGGCGCAACAAGCAGCAGAACGCCATTGTTGACCCTGGCCCCGCCGAGCTTCCAGGCACGAAACAGCCCGTTGGCGAAGGGTTCGATCTCGGTGCCCTGCAGCGAGGCCAGGGTGGCGATGACGAGCTGGATACCGGACTTGTCCTCCAGGTCCTTCAGTTTTACGTCGAGTGCGGCGCGCGTGTCGGCGGACAGGAGGCCCGCCCCGTCGACGACGCGGCCCGTCAGCGCGGGAAAGGTCGGCGCGGCAGAGGTCGGCGCACCCGCCGCAAACAGGGCGAGCGCGCAGACGAGCCCGAGCAAT
>CAIWVR010000169.1 GCA_903916165.1 uncultured Hyphomicrobiales bacterium
CCGACGAGGACATGCGCGGCTTTGCGCTCGACCTCATCAAGCGCAGCGCCAACACCGCCTCGGCCCGCCTGCAGTTCTGCCGGCTCGCCTTTGGCGCGGCCGGTTCGGCAGGGGCCCTGATCGACATCGGCGATGCCGAAAAGGTCGCGCGGGGCCTGATCGAGGACGAGAAGATGAAGGTCGTCTGGACCGCACCGCACCTGCTGATGCCCAAGAACAAGGTGAAACTCGTCCTCAACCTCTGCCTGATCGCCGCGGCAACCGTTCCGCGCGGCGGCGTGATCGAGGTCAGCATTCTGGGCGACGGTGGCGACACGACGGAAATTCGCCTCGACGCGCGCGGGCCCAATGCGCGGCTCGCCAACCACGTCCAGTCGCTCGTCGCCGGGACGCCTGACAACGGGTCCGTCGATGCCCATGGCATCCAGGCCTTCTACACGGGCCTTGTCGCACGTGCCTCGAACATGAAAGTGCGCATCGACGCCACAGCGGATGGCGTCAGCATTGCCGCGACGCCCGTTCTGGATCTGTAATGTCCGAGCGTCGCGAGGAACATCGCTTATGGTCTGTCGCGCCCTGGTTTCTGGACGGCCCGCATGGGCAAGTCTGCCATGAATTGGGCGCATGACCCATGTGCCGATGGCCGCCGGCTTCGACGAGACCGGCCTCACCCGGGGTCTAGCCGCGTGCGAGAAAAGCTCGGAATGCTGACAGCGCCACATCCGAGACATGATGCTCGATGCCCTCGGCATCTGCCTCCGCCGAATCGGCTGGCACGCCCACTGCAACCAGCAGGTCGACAACAAGCCGATGGCGCTTGCGCACCCGTTCCGCCAGGGCTTCGCCGTCGGACGTGAGAAACACACCACGATAGGGTTTCGAGGTCGCAAATCCCTCGCGCTTCAACCGGGCGATGGTCTTGATGGCGGTCGCATGGGACACGCCCAGGCGACGTGCGACATCTGTCGGGCGCGCCTCCCCGGCAGAGGCCAGCAGATCCGAGATCAGCTCGACATAATCTTCCAGCAAGGCCGTCGATTGCGCCGAGCGCGCCTTGCCGAAACGATGTGCCTGTGCGGCTTCCGTCGGCATGTCGGGCCGCGCTGCTGCCCTTTCCTGCTTCGCCATGCGTGCCGCTCCCCGGATCCGTTCCGCTCTACAACCCCACTTGACATCTGGCAAGCATCACCAAAATGTAGATGAGGCTACAAATTCGGGAGCGTTGCTTGTGCCGCATCCTCCCGGGCCTCAGGAGAGATCAGGCATGCCCGCCGAAGAACCCGCCAGGACAGCGCCTGTCCCGGCCCAAAGTGCCCATTTGGAGGCTGGACCTTCCGCGCCCGCCGCGCTGCTGCGAAGCTTGGGCGAGCACCACGCCAGCGTGCCGGTGCCGAGCTCGGGCTCGACGCTGCGCAAGATCCTCGCCTTTGCCGGGCCGGGCTATCTGGTGTCCGTCGGCTACATGGATCCGGGCAATTGGGCGACCTCGCTCGCCGGCGGGTCGCAGTTCGGCTACACATTGCTCAGCGTCATCCTGCTCTCCAACCTGATGGCGATCGTGCTGCAGGCGCTGGCGGCGCGCCTTGGCATTGCCTCGGGCCTTGATCTCGCACAGGCCTGCCGGGCGCATTATCCGCGCCCCGTGAACCTCGTTCTGTTTGGTGCCTGTGAACTGGCCATCATCGCCTGCGACCTTGCCGAGGTCATCGGCACGGCCATTGCGCTGAAACTTCTGTTTGGCATTCCGCTGACAGTAGGCTGCCTGCTCACGGCGCTCGACGCCTTCCTCGTGCTGATGCTGATGCAGCGGGGCTTTCGCTGGCTGGAAGCCTTCGTCATCGCGCTGATCATCATTATCATGGGCTGTTTCGTCTACGAGATCGTTATCGCCGGCCCTGCCATGGGCGAGATCGGTGCCGGCCTGCTGCGCTCGGGCGAAATCCTTGGCAATCCGGCCATGCTCTACATCGCCATCGGCATCATCGGCGCGACCGTCATGCCGCATAATCTCTATCTGCATTCGTCCATCGTCCAGACGCGCGCCTATGAGCGCACCGACACGGGCCGGCGCCAGGCGATCCGCTTCGCGACATTCGATTCCACCCTCGCCCTGATGCTCGCCCTTTTCATCAATGGCGCGATCCTGGTGCTGGCTGCCGCCGTCTTCCACAAGAGCGGCCGCACGGATGTCGTCGAGATTGAACAGGCCTATGAACTGCTCGCCCCGGCCCTGGGGGCGACGCTCGCCGCAACCCTGTTTGGCATTGCGCTGCTGGCGTCAGGCCTCAATTCCACGGTGACAGCGACGCTGGCCGGACAGATCGTGATGGAGGGCTTTCTCAGCCTGAAGATGAACCCCGTCACCCAGCGCCTGCTGACGCGCGGCGTGGCGATCGTGCCGGTTGTGGTGGTCGGCATGCTCTACGGCGACGAGGGCACGGGGCGTTTGCTGGTGCTGAGCCAGGTGATCCTGTCGATGCAATTGCCGTTCGCGGTGATCCCGCTGGTGCAATTTGTGTCGAGCCGAAAAATCATGGGGTCTTTTGTGATCTCGCGCAGTTTGATGGCGCTGGCATCAACCATTGCTGCCCTGATTGTCGGTCTGAATATGAAGCTGCTGGCGGATATGGTCTTGGGGTGAGTGCTTTCACCCTGTGTCATTGCGAGCGCAGCAGTGCCGGATAAAAAAAGCCCCGCATTCGCGGGGCTTCGCTGTCTTCAAGGACGGGCCGGCTTACGCCGTGATCCGCTCTTCGATTTCATTGGGTTCGCGCAGCACATAGCCCCGGCCCCAGACCGTCTCGATATAATTGCGGCCCTGGCTGGCATTGGCGAGCTTTTTGCGGAGCTTGCAGATGAAGACGTCGATGATCTTCAGTTCCGGCTCATCCATGCCGCCATAGAGGTGGTTCAGGAACATTTCCTTGGTGAGCGTGGTGCCCTTGCGGAGCGAGAGCAGCTCCAGCATCTGATATTCCTTGCCGGTCAGATGGACGCGCGAGCTGGCCACCTCGACTGTCTTCTGATCGAGGTTGACGATCAGATCGCCGGTCGTAATCACCGACTGGGCATGGCCCTTGGAGCGGCGCACGATGGCATGGATGCGGGCCACCAGCTCGTCCTTGTGGAACGGCTTGGTCAGATAATCATCGGCACCAAAGCCCAGCCCCTTCACCTTGTCCTCAATATTGGCGAGGCCCGAGAGGATCAGGATGGGCGTCTTGACCTTGGACACACGCAGGCTGCGCAGCACCTCGTAGCCGGACATGTCGGGCAGGTTCAGGTCGAGCAGGATGATGTCGTAATCGTAGAGCTTTCCGAGGTCGATGCCCTCTTCGCCCAGATCCGTCGTATAAACATTAAAATTTTCCGACTTGAGCATCAGTTCGATGCTCTGCGCGGTGGCGCTGTCGTCTTCGATCAAAAGTACGCGCATGTCAGGTCCCCACCCTAGCCCCCGAGGTTCGCGACACATGCGAAGAACCCGGCAGCGCGGCTTGAATAAATTCGGCTCAACAACCTTAATGGGAGATGGTTAACAAACCATATGGCAGCGAATCAGCATCCACGGCTTCACAACGCTTGACGCGCCTGGAAGCCCGAATTTACCCGCCAATTCACCTGTTCGCACGGTTCAAAAACACGCCCGGCGATCAATCCCAAGTCCTTCTCCCATCACGAATACCCGGCAGCGCCAGGCTCTCACGCACTGAAAACTCGCGCGAGCGTTAACCCTGCGGGTTAACAACTCGTTACATGCGGCATCCGAAGGCTCGCGAATCACCGTTCCATTAAGGAATAGCACGTGAATCCAGTCATGTGGCAAGTCTCAGTGCTTTTTTTGCTGTGCCGTCAAATTTCGGTAAGGGACTGGCAACTTTAAGACTGCATGGTCTGGAGGTCTCGCGGAAGTCCGCGCAGGGGCCGATCTTTCATCGCTCTTGCGCTTCATTGAGTTTGCGTTCGGAGTACCAAGATGAAATCGCGGGATACCCTTGTCCGGCTGAAGCGCTTCCAGGCGGAAGAAAAGCGTCGCCGTGTTACACAGATAGATGCCATGATTGCAGAGTTCACGCGCATGGCCTCCGACCTTGAGCGTGAGATCGCCACCGAAGAACAGCGAACCGGCGTCAGCGATCCGGGCCATTTTGCTTATTCCACCTATGCCCGCGCGGCCAGCACGCGGCGCGACAATCTCCAGATTTCGGCCGAGGAATTGCGCGGCCAGCTCGACGAGGCCCGCGCGCGGCTGGACGAGGCCAGCGCCGAGCTCGCCAATGCCCAGAGCATGGACGTGCGTGACCGCAGCTCCGAGGTCGTGCGCGACCGGTCGGACACCAGCGTCATCGTCGGTCTGCGCCCCGCCAGCGCCTGATCGCCTGCGCCGGCCGCCTGACCGCGGCCGGTGTTATTCAACTTGTTATCACGCGCCGCCTTGCCTCGCCCCGCTGCCCTGTGGCACGCATTGATCCCGGCACGAGGCCTCTCGTGTCCTGCCCCAGGCGCGCGAGCCAAGTTGCATGAAGAGAATTCTGGATTTTTTCTGGCCTGCCCTCGGGCTCGTGGCTGTGGTGTGGTCCGTCAAGCTGCTGTTCGAAAAGCTCGAACTCGAAGCCGCCACTGACGGGAGGGTGAGCGCGGCGCTGGACGCCGGCGGCCTCTGGAGCGATATCAAGATCATCGCCACGGTGATCGGCACCAAACTCGCCAACATCCCCGTCCAGGGCTACGTGATGGCCGGCCTGTGCACGCTTGTCGCCTATGCCGCGCTGGCCTGGTACGACCGCATTGCGCTTATCCATCTCAAGCGGGAACGTGGCATTTCCTTCGTCTTCATCGCGCTGTGCTCGTTCGTGACCTATGCGCTGTCGCATAATATCGGCGCCACGGTGTTTTCGGGCGGCATGGTCCGCTACCGCGCCTATACCGCCAAGGGGCTGACCGCTGGCGAAGTCGCCATTCTCGTCGCCCTGTGCTCCTATACTTTCGCCTTCGGGACCATCCTGCTGCTCGCCCTCGTCCTGATCGGCGAACCCCAGATCCTGCAGCCGCTTGGCCGCCTGTCGTCGTGGTTCAGCATCAGCGAGCTCTCGGCCCGCCTGATTGGCTTTGCCCTGCTGGGTTTCTGCGCGCTCTACACGATCGGCGCCTGGCTGCAGCTGCCGCCGCTCCGCTTCCGGTCCTTCGAGCTGAAATATCCGCGCCTGAACGTCGTCGCCCGGCAATATGTGGCCGCCCCGCTCGAGCTGATCGGCGCCGCCGGCATCATCTATTTCGCACTGCCCGAGCAGGGCAATCCCGGCTTTTTCATCGTGCTGGGGGCCTTCCTGCTGTCCTTCTCCGCGGGGCTCCTGTCGCAGGTGCCCGGCGGCGTTGGCGTCATGGAGGCAGTGTTCCTCGCGATCATGCCCGGCATGCCGGCCACCGCCGTCTTCGCCGCCCTGCTCGTCTGGCGGCTGTTCTACCTGATCCTGCCGCTCGCCCTGTCGCTGCCGGTGATCCTGTTCTTCGAAAAGTCCCAGCTCGCCAAGGTGGTCCATCTTGATACAAAAACGCCGGCCCCGTAAGGGACCGGCGCAAAACCATTAAAATGGCAGGTCTTTCCTACTGGCGATATTGCTGGATGCGGGTTGTGCGCAGCCCGGCAAGGCCATGCTGGTCAATCGACATCTGCCAGCTGAGGAATTCATCGACGGTCAGCGTATAGCGATTGCATGCCTCTTCGAGCGACAGCAATCCGCCACGAACGGCGGCGACGACTTCCGCCTTGCGGCGAATGACCCACCGCTTGGTCTCGACCGGCGGCAGATCCGCAATGGTCAAGGGAGAGCCATCGGGGCCGATGACATATTTGACCCGTGGACGATGAGGTTCGGTCATTGCTTTACTCACTACGCGACCTGACTGACTATGCGTGAAGAATAAGTCGGTCGATTTAAGATTTACCTAAGCCGAAGCCATGAATCCTTGGCATAAGTCCCGGATTTATTTCCAAATCCTTGCGTGACATCGGAGTTTGGGCGAAATCCGTCTTCATCTGGCACAGGTCGCCCCCCGCCGCCCTCACGACAGCTTCGGTTGCATTTTTGCTGCGGCAGTGGTTTCTGTCTTCCCCATGAACCCCGACCTGCTCGACCAGACTGGCGACATTCGCTCCGATGCGGCGCACCCGCGCGCGACGGAGATGGTGACATCGCTCAACTCGCTCGGCTTGCCCAAGCCGCCGGCGCAGACGCGCGTGATCGTCGCCATGTCCGGCGGGGTCGATTCCTCGGTCGTGGCGGCGCTGCTGAAGCGCGACGGCTATGAGGTGATCGGTGTCACCCTGCAGCTCTATGACCATGGCGCGGCGACCCATCGCAAGGGCTCGTGCTGTGCAGGCCAGGACATCCATGATGCGCGCGATGTCGCCGAGCGGCTCGGCATTCCCCATTACGTGCTCGATTACGAAAGCCGCTTCCGCGACAAGGTGATCGACAGTTTCGCCCGGTCCTATGTCGCGGGCGAGACGCCGATTCCCTGCGTCGCCTGCAACCAGCTCATCAAGTTCAAGGACCTCTTCGACACCGCCCGCGATCTGGGCGCGGATGTGCTGGCGACCGGCCATTACATTTCCTCGCATGACGATGGCGCAGGCGGGCGCGCGCTGTTTCGCGCGGTCGATGCCGATCGCGACCAGAGCTATTTCCTCTTCGCCACGACGCGCGACCAGCTCGACCTGCTGCGGTTCCCGCTCGGCGACCTGCCCAAGCCCGACGTCCGCCAGCTGGCGCATGACTTCGGGCTCGCCGTCGCCGACAAGGCCGACAGCCAGGACATTTGTTTCGTGCCGTCGGGCAAATATACCGACATCATCGAGCGCCTGATCCCAGGTGCCGCGGAACCCGGCGACATTGTTCATGTGAATGGCGACGTGCTGGGCACCCATCACGGCGTGATCCATTTTACCATCGGCCAGCGCAAGGGGCTGGGCCTCGGTGCCGCCGCCAACGTCAAGGGCGAGCCGCTCTATGTCGTGAAGCTCGACCCGGCCCACAAGCGTGTCATCGTCGGCCCGCGCTCGGCGCTGGCGACCCGCTTCGTCCATCTGCGCGACGTCAACTGGATCGGCCCGGGCGGCATCGAGGATATTCCGGTCGACGGCCTCGAAGTTGCCGTGCGGCTGCGCTCGACCCGTCCGCCGGGCTCCGCCATCCTGCGGCGGCGCGACGGGGCGGTCGAAGTTGAACTCGCTGTCGGCGAGGACGGCGTGTCGCCCGGCCAGGCGTGCGTCTTCTACGAAGACGCCAGACCGCGCGCCCGCGTGCTCGGCGGCGGCTTTATCAAACCCCAAATCTGACATCACATGGCTCGCGATTCCTCCACCATCTCCCAAGCCGACTTGGCCAGCGCCTATGCGCGCTGGGCTCCGGTCTACGACCTCTTCTTCACCGCCACGATGCGCCCCGGCCGCAAGGCTGCTGCAGCAGCGATCAATGCGCTGGCAAACGGGGGCCAGCCCATCCAGGTGCTCGACGTCGGCGTCGGCACCGGGCTTGAGCTGCCGATGTTCGAGCCCCACGTGCAGATCACCGGCATTGACCTGTCGGAGCCGATGCTGGACCTCGCCCGCAAGCGCGTGGCCAGGGCAGGCCTTGCCAATGTGAAAGCGCTGCGCGCGATGGACGCCATGGCGCTGGATTTTCAAGACGCCCATTTCGATGCGGTGATCGCGCCTTTCGTCCTGACCGTCGTGCCCGACGCCCATCGCACGCTCGATGAAATGGCGCGCGTGGTGAAACCGGGCGGCGAGATCGTGCTGGTCAACCATATCGGTGCCGAGAGCGGCGCTATGGCGACGCTCGAACGCTGGCTCAGCCACCGTGCGGCAGCCTTGGGCTGGCGCCCGGAATTTTCCTGGTCCATCGTCGCTGACTGGCTTGCCCGGCACCCCGGCATCACGCTGGTCGAGCGTCGCAAACTGCCGCCGCTCGACCTCTTCACATTGATCCGGCTCAGGCGCGAAAACGGCGCAACCTCCGCTTGACACCCAAGCGCCGCGCCCCCTATATCGCGGCACTCACGCGGGGCTCAGGCCCTGCCGGGGCGGGGTAGCTCAGCTGGTTAGAGCAGCGGAATCATAATCCGCGTGTCGGGGGTTCGAGTCCCTCTCCCGCTACCAATTATCTCAATGAAGACAATGGCTTAGGCGTTACACAAACGCCTGCTGCGTCCGAAAATACCGTTGCACACTCGTTGCACACTTGCGGTGGTGCGTTGGCATGGGGTTTTCTGACATTTTTTGTCAATCCAGCGCGCGACACTTCGTGAGGACATGGCGGCTCATGAAAACGTCGGCAATCATGTCGTCGGCGTGGACGACACGTTCTGAGGTCTCCCGGAAACGCAGACAAGCCCGGCTCGCGCCGGGCTTGTCTGTGTGTGAGTGTGTTGGCTACCTGATCGAGACGGGTGCCAGCGCGCGCGACAGGCTCGCCTCGCCGCGTCCATAGACAGCGGCGCTGTAGTTCTTCACCGTATCCTGCCGGGCCGTGTTGAGCAGCTGGTTGGTGATCTGCGTGGCTGTCGCCGTGCTGAACTTGCTGCCGAGCACCGCCGCATAACCGCTCACAATAGGTGCGGCAAAGGAGGTGCCGTAGAGGCCGGTCTTGTCGCCCGCAACACCGACGACGAGAAAGTTATTTTGCACGAGCACATTGCTGCCTGCCGTATTCGAATAGGAGGCCATGCTCGCCTTCTGCGCCGTCGTCCCGTTGCTGCTCAGGGCTCCAACGAAGAGAGTCGAAGATTTGCCAACCAGCGCCAAATTGAGATAATCGACCTTATTGCTGGAATTGGCGGCTCCAACAGCCACAGCATCATTGCCTGCGGCCTTGGAGATCACAGCCGAGCCGCCAGCGGCGGAGATGATCGAACGTTCCTGCGCGCTCCAGCCGATCTGATTGGCCGTATAGCCGGATGTGGCATACATCGCGTAGCTCAGATTGACCACATTGAGGCCGCGTGCGAGCTTGATGGCGGTGCCAGAATTGAAGTCCTGCGAGACGATGGTCGCAGATGGCGCGACCAGGCTGGTTTCAAGTCGCGTCCACTCGCCATGCCGGAGCGTCTGAACGCCGGTGCCGAAATTCCCGCTGAACTTGCTCGAGCTCTTGAAATCGTCGACGAAGGTGATGGTGACCCCCTGGCCCTTGTAGCCAGCGGTCCAGGCCGCCCCAATGTCGGAGCTCATCCAGTTATAGACCGTCAGCGCGCTGAGCGACGGCGTGACCCCCGCGAAGGTCGGCAGCGAGGTGGCCGCTGCGGGAGAGATCGCCTGCACGGCAAGGCCGGCAGCGATAAGCGGAAGGAAGCGTTTGGCGATCATGTGAATGCCCCGTTCTCTTGCTGGATGATGATGGAGACTAAAAGCGTGTCTGGAAGCGCATACCAACCCAAAAGCGGTCTGGTGGCTTCATGTTGACGAGATATTTCAGCGTGTCCGACGGGGCCATCGTTGAGGCGGCCAGACGACAATTCACCTCCTGCACGCCGGCAATGCTGCCATAGTCGGCCGTGCAGGTTTTTTCGCGCAAGCGGCCTCCGAACAGGGAGGTGAAGGAAATCGAAAGCGAAGTCAGCGGTGTAAGCTGCGTTTGTAGGATGGTACCGAGTTTCAGGGCCGGCGCGATATGATACTTTTGGCCCCATTCGCCGGTGCTCACGCCCCACAGGAACCCGAAGCTCTGCGAGATTTGGGTCATGAAATCGATGCGCATTTCCGGAAATGTCGGCGTGTACCAGCGGCGGAAGTCGATACTGCCGCCTGTGCTCAGCGCGAGGGAGCCGATGCTCAACCGGGCGACGGTGTCAGACAGCGGCGTGCCCTGCCGGATGTTGAGGAAATAGGTCTGGTCGACAATGTCATAGGCGCTGGCCATGCCAGTGCCACCAAGGCTCACCAGGCTTGCCGCGAGGAGAACCATTGTCGTCCGGCGCAAGGGCGCGGGCGATTGGCTATCCTGGAGCTTTATGTGCGCCTGATCCACGAGATGACCGTTTGCATGTCCGAATATAAATATGCGTTGTTGGTGTTCCTTACCCAATCAACAGTTAGCGGAAACGTAAACGATTGGAATATTTCTGATAAAGAAGATGTTTATTATTCAATTGGTTAATGCAACCTAAGCGTCGGGCGCGCGGCATTTCGCGCAGCGCGCGGCGCGGGAGCCACCCCTCAGGGCCGGAAAAACGGGTGCGGGACGCACCCGATCAACGTCAGGCTTGGCGGCTCCAGGCTGCACTCTCGCCAGCAAACAGGCTGACCAGCCGCCCCGCACCGTCAACCTCGATCTCCTGCGCGATACGTGCAGGACGCTCGATATAGGTCACGCGATCCTCATTGGGCGGCAGGCGGTAGAAGGCCGGGCCGTTGAGAGAGGCAAAGGCCTCGAAAATGTCCAGCGCATTTTCCTCGGCAAAGACCTGCAGATAGGCGGCAATGGCCACCGGTGCCGAAAAGACGCCCGCGCAGCCGCAATCGGCCTCCTTGAGATGGCGCATGTGCGGTGCCGTATCCGTGCCGAGGAAGAAGCAGCTTTCCCCGCCCGTCGCAGCCTTGCGCAGCGCGAGGCGATGGCGTTCGCGCTTGAGCACCGGCAGGCAATACATGTGCGGACGCAAGCCGCCCTGAAAGAGGGCATTGCGATTATAGAGCAGATGCTGCGGCGTGATCGTCGCGCCCATGCGGGCAGCATGGTCGCGCACAAGGGCGGCACCCTCCTGCGTCGTGATATGCTCCATCACCACGCGCAAGGTCGGCAGGCGCGCGAGCAAGGGGGCGAGCACCTCTTCGGCAAAGCGCGCCTCACGATCAAAAATATCAACGTCGGCCCGCGTTACCTCGCCATGGGTCAGAAGCGGGATGGCGTGTTCGGCCA
>CAIWVR010000170.1 GCA_903916165.1 uncultured Hyphomicrobiales bacterium
AACTGATAGGCACCGGCGAGCGAGGGGGTGTCGAGCAGGGCGTAGATTGTGATCTTGTCCCCCGCCTGCGCTGGCTGCTCGATCCAGAATTCGCGGAAGAACGGAAATTCCTCATTATTATCGAGATTGCCGCTGCCGATGGCCAGACCACGCGCCGACAGGCCGTATTTCTGGTCGCGCCCGAGGAAGCGGAAATAGCTCGCGCCGACGAAGGAGATCAACTCGTCGAAGGTTTTCGCACTGTTGAGCGGAAAGGAAATGCGAAAGCCCGCATAACCGAGATTGGCAGGCAGGTTCTTGCCGAACCCGGCCTGTGCATATTCGAAATTCTTCGGCGAATAGTCGAAGGCCTTCGTCGCGCCATTGACGACGAGATTGATTTTCACCTCGGTCTTGAACAGGTGCCCGAGATGGAACACGCCGAGCTTGTAGCGCCCGGTCGGGTCCTGGATCGGGTCGGGTTCGTTACGAAAGCGGATCACGCGCCACGCGTCCCAGTCGAGCTGTTCGAGTTCCGGTGGCAGACGCGTGACGCGAGGCTGGAAGGCAGCTTCCGACAATTCGCGCGCGCGGGCGACAACATCCTCGTAGTCGAAACGGGGGATCACGGGCGTGGCGGGCTTCTTGGCTTGCGCTGAAGCGGGACGCACAGCGGCGGGCGCTGCCATGACGGTGAGGAGAGCGGCCATGAGCTTGCGGCGCGTCGGTCCTGCGGGCGGGTTTTGCACGTGCGTTTCCTGAAAGTCGTCTTGATCCCCTCCACGGCCGTATGGCCGTCGGGAACGATGCTGTAAAATCGTGGAATCGGGGCTTTTTTGCAAGCGCCGGGCGGGCACCGCATGCGGTCTTTCACCCTGCCAAAGCCAAAATGCCTATTGTATGTCCCGGCGCGTTGGGCAAAGCTTGCGATCAACAGCCCGCCGGTTGAGCAGGGTTGATTCAAGGGAGGGGCGCATGCGCAGGACGGCTGTTGGCGTCTTTATGTTCGCATCATTGAGTTTCGCCGTCGGGGCCATGGCCGCCGACCGGCCAGATTGGGCGTTTCCCGTTACCGACAAGGCGCCTCCCGCCACCTTGCCCGATGATGGCAAGCCCAAGTCAGCTCCGGGTTCCGACCGCAGCTACACGCGTGCGCAGATTGAAGATCTTTACAACCCGCCCGACTGGTATCCTGGCATTCACCCCGCCATGCCGGCCGTCGTCGCTCATGGCGAAGCACCCAATGTGCGCGCCTGCGCGGCCTGCCACCTGCCGACAGGCACCGGTCATACCGAGAGTGCGAATGTCGCGGGCATGCCCGCCGCCTACCTCTTGCAGCAGATGGAGGACTACAAGACCGGTGCCCGCAAGGGCTCGGGCTCCATGCTCGCGATCGCCAAGGCGATTTCTGACGAGGGAAACAAGGCGTCAGCCGCCTATTTCGCCTCGCTGAAGCCGCGCGTCTGGATCCGCGTCGTCGAGGCCGAGACGGTGCCCAAGACCTATATCGCGGGCGGCAACAAGCGCGTCATCCATCCCGATCATGTCTTCGAGCCGCTCGGCGCGCGCATCATCGAACTGGCCGAGGACGAGAATCGTCTGCTGAACCGCGATCCGGGGTCCGGCTTCGTCGCCTTCGTGCCGAAAGGGTCGGTCGACAAGGGCCGCGCGCTCGTGCAAGCGGGCGGGCCACAGGCCTGCGCATCCTGCCACGGCGAGAACAATCGCGGCACGAAGGACTTGCCGGGGCTGGCGGGACGCACGCCCACCTATCTCGTGCGGCAATTGTTCATGATCCAGAACGGCGAGCGTGCGGGGGCCAATGTCGAGCCCATGAAAGCCATCGTCGCCAAACTCACCACCGAAGACATGCTGAACATGGCGGCCTATTTCGGTTCGCTGGAACCCTGATCCAACCTCCAGGGAGGACAAGATGACGAAGAAGAAGGACGGATTGGGCGCGCTCGATCAGGTGGCCGGCAACGGCCTCATGAGCCGACGTCTCTTGCTCGGACGTGGCGCGGCCATGGCAGGTGCCATGACGATCGCCAACAGCGCCGGCGCGGAACCGCTCAAGGACGACGAATGGGGCCGCTCGCAGGGCATTACTTCGAAAGAGGCTGATCCGCGCTCGCGCTTCGAGGACAAGGTCAAGCGCACCCTGTCCAATCCCAATGGCGAGCCGCGCACACAGCATGCGCGCACGCCGCACCATCTGCTCAACGGGACGGTGACGCCCAACCACCTGCACTTCACCATCGTGCACACGGGTGCGCCCGACATCGACCCCGCGCAACACAGACTGGTGCTGCATGGTCTCGTGAAGCAGCCGCTGGTGTTCACGCTCGACAAGCTCGCGCGCTATCCGATGGAATCGCGCATGGCCTTCGTGGAATGCGGCGGCAACAGCGCGCCGCTGTTCTCGCCGGAGCCCGTGCAGGCGACCTGCCAGCAGATCCACGGCCTCGTATCAAACGCGGAATGGACCGGCGTGCGCCTGTCGACGCTGCTCGACGAGGCCGGCGTCGATCCGCGCGGCAAGTGGGTCATTGCGGAAGGCGCTGACATGTCCGCCCTGTCGCGTTCGATCCCGCTGAAGAAGGCGATGGATGATGCGATCATCGCGCTCTACCAGAACGGCGAGCGCATTATGCCGGGTAACGGCTATCCGATGCGTCTGATGGTGCCCGGTTTCGAGGGCAATATGAATGTGAAGTGGCTGCGTCGCTTGCAGGTCACCGACCAGCCGGCCATGACCTTCCATGAAACGCGCAACTACTCGCCGGTGCTGCCCGACGGCAAGGCCTTCAGGTTCTA
>CAIWVR010000171.1 GCA_903916165.1 uncultured Hyphomicrobiales bacterium
AATTCGACGATGCGGGCTCCGCCACGAAACTGATGTTCATGATGTCATCGGGCGGGCTCACGGACGCCAGCCTGTTTCAAGGCCGCGACGCCATCCTGTCGGGTCCGGCGGGCGGTGTGGTGGGCTGCGTCGAGACCGCAAAACTCGCCGGTTTTTCTCGCGTCATCGGGTTCGACATGGGCGGCACGTCGACCGATGTGTCCCACTTCGAGGGGGAATTCGAACGCACGCTGGAGACGGAAGTGGCAGGCGTGCGGATTCGCGCGCCAATGATGCTGATCCACACGGTCGCAGCCGGTGGCGGCTCGATCCTGCATGCTGATTCCGGACGCTTCGTCGTGGGGCCGGATTCGGCGGGTGCCGATCCCGGGCCGCGCAGCTATCGGCGCGGCGGGCCGCTGACCGTTACCGACGCCAATGTGATGGCGGGCAAGCTCGATCCCGTTTATTTCCCGAACATCTTCGGGCCCGGTCGCGACCAGCCGCTCGATGTCGCGGCTGTGCGGGAGGGCTTTGCCAGTCTGGCCGCAGAAGCGGGCGACGCGCGCGCGCCGGAGGAAATGGCAGAAGGCTTCATTCGCATTGCCGTCGAGAATATGGCGAATGCGATCAAGAAGATCTCCGTGCAGCGCGGCTATGACGTGACCCATTACGCGCTGCAATGTTTCGGTGGAGCAGGGGGACAACACGCCTGCCTCGTCGCCGATGCACTGGGTATGCGCACCGTGCTGATCCATCCGCTGTCTGGTCTGCTGTCTGCCTATGGCATGGGCCTCGCCGACACCCGCGCCGTGCGCCAGCGCACCGTGGAGGTCCCGCTCGACGAAGCTGGCGCGCGTGCCGCTGCGCGCATCGTCGATGCGCTTGGCACCGACGCGCTGGCCGACCTCACCCATCAGATCCGGGCCGGCACGCCCACACTTCTGCTGCGACGCGCCCATGTGCGCTATGCCGGCACCGACACGGCGATGATCGTCGATTTCGGGTCGCCCGCCGACATGCGACAGGCCTTCGACACCGCTCATCGCACGCGCTTCGGCTTTGCCGATGAAGGCCGCGCGCTCGTCATCGAAGCGGTATCGGTCGAAGCCGTCGCGCCGGGCGAGGGCGTCAGCGAGCCCGACCTGCCGGTGGTCGCGTGCCGCCCCGCGCCCTCCAGCGAGACGCGCTTCTTCTCGGAAGGAATCTGGCAGCAGGCGGGTGCTTACCTGCGCAAGAATCTCGCGCCGGGCGCGCATATCGCTGGCCCCGCCGTGCTGATCGAACCGCACCAGACCATCGTGATCGAGCCCGGCTGGACAGCCGGGATCACCGCGAAAGATCACGTCGTGCTGCGGCGCGAAGGCACCGTGCGCACGCTGAGCGTCGGCGCGGCGGTCGAGCCCGTCATGCTCGAGATTTTCAACAATCTCTTCATGTCCATCGCCGAACAGATGGGCCTCGTGTTGCAGAACACGGCAAGCTCCGTGAATATCAAGGAACGGCTCGATTTCTCCTGCGCGATTTTCGACCGCAAGGCGAGCCTCGTCGCCAATGCGCCCCATATTCCGGTGCATCTGGGCTCGATGGACAAATCGGTCGAGAGCGTCATTCAATCGCATGGCTGAACCATGCGCCCGGGCGACGTCTTTGC